>CADCOC010000020.1 GCA_902802945.1 uncultured bacterium
GAAGCTCTCGTACACGCCGAAGACGGGCATATTCAAGGGATCGTTCAAGGTGTATGCGATTCAGGGCGGGAAGCTGAAGAAGTTCACGGTCAAGGTGATTGGCGTCGTCGTCGACGGGAAGGGCGAGGGTAGCGCAACGGGTCCGAATGGGATGAGGTTTGACGTGAGGGTGGAGTAGGGGCGGCTCGCCCGGAGGGCTCGCCCTCCCGCAACGGGCGGGACGCCCGTTGTCCCAGTTGCGGGCGAGACGCCCGCCACCCCGACAAGCGCGGCCTCTCCCGCAACGGGCGGGACGCCCGTTGTCCCAGTGCACCGCGAGAAGCGAGGCGGGGCGCGTTGGTCTGTGATTCAGAACGCGGTGCCGTCGCGCATGAATTCCGGAGGGCTCGCCCCACCCTTGCAAGGCCGGGGCGGACTTGCCATGTCGGCGCGCTCGGTGATTGCGCTCTGGTGGCCGCGATTAGCGCGGCGATGGGTGTCTCAGTCATAGTGCCCCTTGCACTGGAGGATCTCAAGCGCGTTTTCCTCAGGCGTTAGTGCGTTGATGCGGAAGACGATGCGGTCTGCCTGGTTGATGCGTACGCTCCACCAGCCGCTGAGATTTCCACGGAGCGGTTCGGGATTGCCGATGCAGGCCGTACCGTTACGGTCTATACTCTGGAGAAGCAAATTGATGCGTTTGAGCGTTTTGGCGTCTTCCCTCTGCCAGGCAACATACTCTTCCCACGCACTTTCGTGCCATATCTTACGCATGAACCGGCTCCCCGGCTTCAAGCAGTTCATGCTCGGAGACATTTCGGTGGGCGTCCATGTCGCGGGCGCGGTGCTCAAGTTCACGCATGTTGCTGTCGGAGTAGAAGGGGTCGCCCACTACTTCAAAGGGCAGTTTGCCACGTTGGAGGGACTGTTGTATGAATATCGTAATTGCCACGGACATGTTCATGCCCATGCTCTTGAAGAGACGCTCGCCGTCAGTCTTGAGTTGGTCGTCTATTCGGAAACTTACTTGTGACATAATCTTCTCCTTGTTTGAAAACTGTGGTCATTGTATCACGTTTGCTTGTCAATGTCAAGCAGGTGAAGTCTAAAAGAAAGGTAAAGAAGGGATTTTAGGATTTTGAAAGTCCGCCGTCCGGGCGGCGCGCGCGGGGCGCGCGCCTTACCGTTTTGCGGCTCGCCCCACCGGGGGGCGCGCTCGGTGATCGCGCCCTACCGCAACGGGCAAGATGCCCGTTGTCCCAGTTGCGGGCGCGGAGGCCCGCCACCCCGACAAGCGCGGCCCTCCGCGCGGACGGCGGCGTCGATGCCGTCTACGTCCACGACCTGCTTCTGCGTGATCGGCGCATGCTCCATCGCCACAAAGGCGGGCGGCGGATTCGTGAGCACGTCGGTGCCGAACGCGCGGAGACACGTTTCCGGGAACTTGTAGGGCGTGGCCGTGGCGGCCACTACGCACGGCACGCCGTCTTTCGGATAGCCGAGCTTTCGTGCGACTGCCGTGGCGACAGCGGTGTGCGGATCAAGCACGTAGCCGCAGCGGTCGTGCATGAGGCGCATCTCGGCCTCGGTCTCCTCGGGCGTTGCGAAGGCACCGATGAAATCGGCTTGGAGTTTAGCAGTGGCGGCAGGAGAGAGCGTGTAGCGTCCGGTGGCGGCGAAGTCGTCCATGAGCTTCTTCACGGCCGCACCGTCGCCATTGTTGACGAGCCAGAGAAGGCGCTCGACGTTGGAACTCTTGCGGATGTCCATCGATGGCGAGTTCGTGACGGTGAAGGTGGGGCCGGGGTCGTAGGTGCCGGTGGCGATGAAGCGCGTCAGGACGTCGTTCACGTTCGAGGCGCACAAGAACTTCCGGATCGGCGCGCCGAAGAGCGTCTTCGCGTAGTAGGCGGCGAGGATGTTGCCGAAGTTGCCCGAGGGCACAACCACGTCGAATATGCCTTCCACCTTGGCGGCCGCGTGCAGGTAGTAGGCGATCTGGGGCACGAGACGGCCGATGTTGATGGAGTTGGCGGAGGAGAGGGTGATGCCGGCGGCTTCGGCCTCGGCGCGAATCTGCGGGTCGGCGAAGATGCGCTTCACGGCGGCCTGGGCGTCGTCGAAGTTTCCGCGAATCGCGATGCCGTGTACGTTCGGGGCGGACGGCGTGGTCATCTGCAGGCGCTGGATGCGCGAGGTTCCCGTGTTCGGGAAGAACACGGCGATCTCCACGCCGGGGACGTTCGCGAAGCCCGCCATCGCGGCGGAGCCGGTGTCGCCGGAGGTGGCGGTGAGGATCAGCACACGCTTGCCCTGTGCGGCGGCGACCATCAGGACGGGCAGCACGGAGAGGGCCACGTCCTTGAATGCGCCTGTGGGGCCGTGGAAGAGCTCGAGGATCTTGAGACCGTCTGCGTCGACGAGTGGAATGGGGTCGTCGGCGGGGAACTTCGCGAGCAGGTTGCGGATCGCGTCCTCGCGCACCGTCTCGGGCACGTCGTCAAAGAGCGAGCCCAAGGCGGCGCGTTCGGCGTCGGCGAGCGTGGCCCAGTCGACGCCGGTTGGGGCGGGGCGGGCGCTGGGGACGAACAAACCGCCATCGGGCGCAAGCCCGCGCAGGATGGCATCAAGAGATGTTGCGGAGCAATTGGAACGCGTGCTGGTGAATGTCATTTACTTCGCCTCTTCGAGGACGGACTTGTAGTCGAGTACGGGGTGTCCGGCGGCGGCGAGGGCGGCGCAGGCCTTTTCATTGTCGTCGAAGCGGAACACGAGCACGGCCTTCTCGCCGTGGTGGAACGCGAAGGCGTAGGAGTACTCGATGTCGACCTTCGCGGCGTCGAGCACGTCGAGGATCTCGGCCATGCCGCCGGGGCGGTCGGGCACCGTGACGGCCACGACCTCGCGCATGTTCGCGACGTGGCCGGCGGCCTTCAGGACGTCGCGCGCCTTGTCGTGGTCGCTCACGATCATGCGCACGATGCCGAACTCGGCGGTGTCGGCGAGCGAGAGGGTGACGATGGAGATGTCCGCGTTCGCGAGCGTGCGGCAGATGTTCGCGAGCTGGCCGGGGCGGTTCTCGAGGAAGACGCTGATTTGGTTGATGGTCATTGATTTTCTCCTGTGCGGCGCGCGCGGGGCGCACGCCCTACCGTTACTTCTTTCTGTTGTCGATGACGCGCTTGATCTTGCCTTCCGAGCGTGGAAGGGTGTTGGGCTCCACGAGGGAGATCTTCGGCGTGAGGCCGATGATGGACTTCACGGCGTCGAGGACGCGCTTGCGGAGGTTCTCCATGTGGCGGATGTCGTCCGAGAACGCGGCGTCGGTGACCTCCACCTTGATCTCGAAGCGGTCGAGCGTGTCGGTGGACTCGAGCACGATCTGGTAGTGCGGGGCCACTTCGGGGACGCGGAGGAGTCCGGCCTCGATCTGTCCCGGGAACACGTTCACGCCGTGGATGATGAGCATGTCGTCCGAGCGGGCGGAGATGCGGTCCATCACGCGCATGGTGCGTCCGCACGGACACTTCTCCGTGTGGAGGCGCGTGAGGTCGCGCGTGCGGTAGCGGATCATCGGCGTGCCGCAGCGGGAGATGGTGGTGAACACGAGTTCGCCGATCTCGCCGTCGGGGAGGGGCTCGAGCGTGTCGGGATCGATGATCTCGGGGTAGAAGTGGTCTTCCCAGATGTGGAGGCCCGTGCGGTGGGAGCAGGCGCCTGCAACGCCGGGTCCGGAAATCTCGGTGAGGCCGTAGATGTCGTGGGCGATGATGCCCGTCTCGCGCTCGATCGTCTCGCGCATCTCGTCGGTCCACGGCTCGGCGCCGAAGATGCCGTGGCGGAGCTTCGTGTCGCGCCGGAAGTCGACGCCCTGCTTCTTCGCCTCGTCCATGATGCGGAGGAAGTAGGAAGGCGTGGCGGCGATGGCGGTCACGCCGAGGTCGCGCATGAGCATGATCTGGCGTTCGGTGTTGCCGCCGGAGATGGGCAGCACGGCGCAGCCGAGTCCCTCGCCGCCGTAGTGGAGGCCGAGGCCGCCGGTGAAGAGTCCGTAGCCGTAGGCGACCTGGATCACGTCGCCCGCGCGGATGCCGTACATCGTGAGGCAGCGCATCGCGCCGTTCTTCCACACCTCGATGTCCTGCATCGTGTTCGGGATGCAGATGGGCTTGCCCGTGGTGCCGGAGGAGCAGTGGAAACGGACGATCTCGTCCATCGGCGCGCCGCGGAGTCCCATCGGGTACTCGTCGCGGAGGTCGGTCTTTTTCGAGAAGGGGAGCAGCTTGATGTCCGCGAGCGTCTTGATGTGCTCGGGCCTGACGCCGCGTTCGTCGCAGCGCTTGCGGAAGAGGGGGACGCGCTCGTAGGCGTACTTCACCGTCCACTGCAGACGGTGCAGCTGGAGGGCGCGGAGGGGTTCGACGGGCATGTAGTCCATCGCCGACACGGGATGCGTGGGCGAGTTGACGTCATGCGGTAGCTCTGGGTAGACCATAATGGTTCCTTTTGGTTGTGAAGCACATAGTATACCATATTTCTGCGGAGGCCGCAGACCGATCCTCAAACTGTCACGATTCTGAATGTTCAAGTGTGGTTTACGGAAGTAAACGCAAGAACGGCTTGCGTTTAGTCCTTTGGTCACAGGGGATGGACGAGGGAAGGCGTAGACATCCTCCTTCCCTCCCCGGGGAGGGACTTGCGTTTAGTTCCGCGAACAGCCCTGCCGTCGCATGGTGAAACTCCGATGGTTGTCAAAAATGGCTCCGCTACCGCTCCGCCTGATGCTTGCGCACGCAGCAACCGCACAACCTTTTTTTCAGGGCCGCTATCCGTGTTCATCAAATAGCGCCCGCAAAACTCCGTTTTGTGGTATAATCTCCGCCGATGAAAAATATACAAAAGCTTTCGTCGGCGCTGACGCGTCGCTGGTTCATTGGCGGCTTGGCCGCAGGTTTCGGGGCGATGCGCATCCCGCGCGTCTTCGCCGCACAGGGCGCGGCGTCGCGTCCAGGTGCGCGATTGAAAATCGGAGTCTTGAGCGACGTCCATATCAAGAACCCCGGCGACGAGGCCACATTCCTCAAGGCGCTCGCCTACTTCCGCGACAACGGCGCGGACGGCGTGCTGATCGCCGGCGACATCGCGGACACCGGCCGGGCCGCGCAGCTGAAGATCTGCGCGGACTGCTGGTACAAGACCTTCCCTGACGGCAAGGCGCCGGACGGGCGTCCCGTGGAGCAGCTGTTCGTCTACGGCAACCACGACATCGACGGCTGGAACTGGAAGGCGAACGCCAACTTCTACAAGGAACATCCCGAACTGAAGCAGACCGATGCCATCGGCTTTGAGAAGAACCGCGCCCGCGTGTGGGAAGAGCTCTTCCACGAGAAGTTCGAGCCGATCTGGATGAAACGCGTCAAGGGCTACGCGGTCATCGGCGCCCACTGGGGCAACATCCAGATCGAGAATTTCATGAAGGAGCACGGCAAGGAGCTCGATCCGTCGCTTCCGTTCTTCTACACGCAGCACGCGCATCCGCGCAACACCTGCTTCGGCTCGTGGGCGTGGGGACGCGACGACGGACGCTCCACGCGTGCGCTGAGTCCGTTCCCGAACGCGGTCGCGTTTTCGGGACACAGCCACTACACGCTCACCGACGAGCGGACCGTGTGGCAGGGCGCGTTCACGTCCGTGAACACCGCCTCCCTCAAATACGCCTCGACCGACTACGCCCTTCGCGAAAACATGCCCGGCAACGGACACGGCTACCGCGGCGAGAAGCGCCGGCACCAGATGCCGAACCTCAAGACGTCGAATGGACGCCAGGGCATGCTGATGTCCGTGTTCGACGACCATATCGCGCTCGAGCGCCGCGAATTCGTGACAGACAGGTCGCTCGGCGACGACTGGGTGATCCCGCTCCCCTGCGCGGAGCCGAAGCCGTTCGCCTACGCCGCGCACGCGAAGAAGCGCACGGCCCCGGAGTTCGCCGCCGGCGCGACGGCGAAGGCCGTGAAGGTGAAGGACGAGAAGCGGGGCGAGCTGATCGAGATCACCTTCCCGCCGGCACGTACGCAGGCGAAGTGCCGCGTGTTCGAGTACGAGGTCACGGCCACGCTCGTCGAGGACGACGTCGATCTCGTGCAGGCGCAGCGCCGCGTGATGGCGCCTGATTTCCATCTGCCGGAAACCGCCGAGGGGAAGTCCGGTACGTGCGTGTTCGCCGTGTCTGAACTCCCGCTCAAAGGCCGTTACCGTTTCGACGTGCGCCCCGTCGAATGTTTCGGACACAAAGGCGTGCCCATCCATGCCGAACTGGCGGTATAAGGACGACCGATTTACTTTCATAACGAAAATACTGTTACGTACCATGAAAACTACCAAATCTTTTTTCCTCCTGGCGGCATGTACATGCAGTGCCGCCTTTGCAGACACTGGCGTTGCGACGCTTGAAATAGCCGTGCGCGGACAACCGGCGGCGTACACGATCGTGATCCCTGAAAAGGCGAGACCGGTCGAGAAGTACGCGGCAGAGGAACTTCAGGGGTTCCTTGAACAGGTTACGGGCGTGAAGTTGCCCGTCGCCTCGGACGCCGCTCCGCTTCCGGCCAAGGCAATTCTGTTGGGCGAGACGAAGTATTCGCTTGCACTGCTGAGCGGCGGCCGTGACGGAGCACGGCCCTCCCGTTGCGGCGAGTTCGATCCGAAGACGCTCGGCAGCGACGGGTTCAGGCTGGCGGTGCGTCCGCCGTATCTTGTCGCCTACGGCTCGGCAAAACGCGGTGCGCTGTATGCGGCGTACGAAATCCTCGAGACCTACGCTGGATGCAGGTGGTACGCCTCGTGGCACAGCGTGATCCCGAAGAAGGGGAGCGTCTGCGTGCCCGCCAACCTCGACGACGTCCAGACGCCGGCCTTCGCCATGCGCCAGCCGTACTGGTACGACATCAACGGACACCGCGATCTCGCGGCGCGCCTTCGCGTGAACGGCTTCAACTGCACGCGCGGCGACGTCGACGCAAAGTACGGCGGCGACACGTTCCGCTTCGGCGGCGGACTTGGAAGCTGCCACACGTTCAATGGATTGCTGCCGCCAAGCATCTACTTCGACAAGCATCCCGAGTACTTCAGTCTCGTGAAGGGGAAGCGTCGCAAGGACCACACGCAGCTCTGCCTCACGAATCCCGACGTGCTGCGCATCGTCACGTCCAATGTGCTGGCGCGCATCCGCAAGGATCCCGGCGCGAAGTTCTACGGCGTGAGCCAGAACGACTGGTACAACTACTGCGAGTGCGAGAAGTGCGCGGCCATCGACAAGGAGGAGGAAAGCCACGCGGGAACGATGGTGCGCTTCGTGAACGCAATCGCCGAGGCGGTGGAGAAGGAGTTCCCCGATGCGGTGATCGAGACGCTCGCCTACCAGTACACGCGCAAGCCGCCGAAGAAAACGCGCCTGCGCCGCAACGTGGTGCCGTGTCTCTGCTCCATCGAGTGCGACTTCACGCGCCCGATTCCCGAAAGCCCGTATGCCGAGGACAAGTCGTTCATGAAGGACATCTGCGGATGGAAGACGCAGACCGACCAGCTCTATCTCTGGGACTACGTGACGGAGTTCCAGAACTTCACGCTGCCGTTCCCGAACGTCTATGCGCTCAAGGGAAACCTGCAGTTCTTCCGCGACAACAACGTGAAGGAGATGTTCGCGGAGGGCGCCCAGATCGGTCGCCACGCGGAGTTCGCCGAATTGAAGGGCTGGCTGCTCGCGAAACTGATGTGGAACCCGGAGCTCGACGTGAAGCCGCTGATCGACGACTTCTTCGCCGGCTACTACGGCAAAGCCGCGCCGTTCATCCGCGAGTACTTCGAGGAGATGCACAGACGCCAGGCCGTCTGGTCGGCCGATCCCAAGAATCCGCTTCGCATCTGGACAAGCGCGGCCTTCAAGTCGCTGGATGGCGAATTCGTCGAATGGGCGAAGCCGCTCTGGAAGAAGGCGGTCGATGCGGTGAAGGACGACCCGGCGCTGTCGTACAACGTGAGGATGTCCGAGTTTTCGTTCGACTTTCTGCGACTGGAACGCATGAATCCGAAGCCCATGCGCAAGGTGGTCCTCTTCGCGCCGTCTCCCGAGAACGACACCCGCATCGCGGAGGTCAAGGCGCTTACGCAGTCGCTTCTCGACAGGATGGCCGAGGCGAAGGACATCAGCCTCTCCGAGAGTCGGGCGCGGCACGATGCGCTCGTCGCCGGATGGAAGGCGTGTGTCTCGCCCTCCACCAACGCCGCCGTCAACGCCGTCGAGTCACAGCGTGCGGTGCTGGAGGAGCGCTACCTCAGTCTCTCGCGCCCCGGACAGTGGGGCGCGTTCGTGGATGATCCCAAGGCGGCGGACGGCAAGGCGCTCAAGCTCTTCAACACGCATTTCGAGTGGTGCACCTCCTTCCCCATGGGCAAGGTTGCGTTCAAGCCGGGCGCAAAATACAAGTTGCGCGCGCGGGTGCGCGTAGAGAAGACGCGTGACGGCGGCGAGGCGTTCTGGGCGGGGGTGTACGATTCCGTGACGAGGAAAGACGCCGGTATCATTCTTCCTCGGACGGATGCGATCAAGGATGCGGAATACGCCTGGTACGACGTCTGCACCTGGACGCCTCGCGCGGACGGAAGGGAATACTTCTGGATCGGCCCCGGCCGCTTCGGCGCGGACGGCAAGAGCAGCATCAAGGCCGTCTATCTCGACAAGGTGGAGTTGTCCATAGCCAAATAGTCGCGTAGAGTATGAAGTGTTCACGCAGAGAGTTCTTTTCAGGAGCTTCGGCGTTCGCACTGGGTGCGAGACGGCTTTTCGCCGTGCCGCCCGGCTGGAAACCGTCGAAGAAGCCGATTCTGGTGTTGGGCGTCATCAGCGATACCCACATAAGGACGATGCCCACGAGCGGACGGATTGACAGGGAATGGTCTGAAAAATACCTCGTCAAGGCGTTGACGCATTTTAGGGACGAGAACGTGGACGCGGTCGTGCACTGCGGGGACTTCGCGCATCTCGGACAGGTCGAGGAGATGCAGGCTCACGCCGATGCCTGGAACAGGGCGTTCCCGAACAATCGCGCGCCGGCCGGACACGAGGTCGTGAAACTCTTCGTCGTGGGCAATCACGAGTTGCGGGGCAGCACCTACGGCGGCAAGGGGATGTTCGTCAGGCGACTCTATCCCGACCCGGAGGAGCGGGCGCTTCGACACGACTATCCGCCTAGTACGCTGCTCGCACGTATGAAAAAACATCCGAACGCCGTGGGGCTTTTCGGACATCTCCACTACAGCATCTCGAACTGGAGGAAAATCTTCCTTGCCGACGGCATGCCGTGGATTCAGGTCCCGTCCCTTCACGCGCATGGATACCCGGGACTCAGGGAAGAAGACCCATGGCTCACGAAGCTCAAGATTGAAGGGATGGAGGCGGCAGGTTCCGTGCGGGCGCGGCAGGGGATGGTCATCCGCCTTTACGACGACATGATGGTCGTGGAGCGCCGTGAGTTCGGCGAGGGCGGCTCGCTTGGCGCAGATCGGGTGATGCCGTTCGGCAAGTACGATCCACATCCGTTCTCGTTGATGGAGTCGAAGAAGGTGATCGGCGAGCCGCAGTTCCGCGCAGGCGCAAATCTGGATGTGTTTTTGGACAGGATTGACAAGATTGAGGATGCCACAAACCATAAACCTGTGAATACTGTCCAAGAAGACTCTACGTCTCTGCGCCTATGCGTGAAAATACCATTGGCCGACGGCAATCCGAATTCGCGGGTGTATGCGTATGAGGTTGTTGTTGCAGGCGATGTGCAGAAGCTGCACAAGGTCGTGTACGCAGCCGGGTGCAACATGGGTATTGGACACGAGCCGAACGGCGGCGTTACGGAACTGCTCATTCCAAAATCCGATCTGCCGTCTGGCAATACGCTGGCCTTTTCGGTCTGTCCGATCACTTCCCTCGGCACACGCGGCAAACCCCTGTCGGCGAAATGGACGTCACCTCTCTGACAGGCTGTAGGTGCGGCGTTTGGCGTCTCGCCGCTTAAAATGGCGTGCGTGAAATACAAGGTTCGCGCGTGCATCCGCGTGGGCAATGAGCGCGATGGCAAGAGTAACATCCAGGCGATCTACATCGACTGTGTCGAACATTCCCTCGTCAAACCATCCGATAACTGAGCGCAACCTTACATCCCGTTCCGCACCATAATCACACGGCAGTTCCACCCGCCCCGTTCCGCACTGTAATCGCACGGACCATCTTACACCACTGCGGTTCCGCACCGTAATCGCATGCAGCTCCCCTCACTCACACACCTCGTTCAGCACGTAATCACATGGTTCCCACGCTGCCTTCCGTTCCGCACAATAATCGTGCGCAAGGCTCATCCGGAAAACAACTTGGGGCAAACCGATTTGTATGCATTCACATACATTTCCCATACAATTTTCATACATTTCCTGTGCATTCTTTTGACAGTTTACCCCCTATCTTCGGGACGTTGGACGTGGTAGAATTATGGTGCCGGACCAAAGAAGGAAATGCACATGAAAAAATCCGTCGAAGAGTACCTGGAAGACCGTGGTTGCCGCGTCGTGCGGCAGCCGGCGGAGCCTGCACCCTGCACGTTCGAGACCCTGGTAGACGGGTTCCTCGTGCACGTGCTGCGCCTCGACAGCGAGAGCTACCGGCGTGCGTTCTGGCGCGAGGCGTACCGCAACGGGCACACCATCGGACACGTCCCGCGCACGTTCGAGGCGTTCTTCAGGCGCAACGCGCACACGTTCGAGGAGAAAGTTTCGCTCCTCCTGGGCGTGGCCGCACTCTTCGGCGCCTACACGGTGGCGACGCTCCTCTACCGGCGGCTCTCGCTCATCGTCAAACGCCTCCGGCGCCCGACGTACTACGAGCGCGAACGCGAACGGCGACAGAAGCTCGCCATCGCGCGGCGCGAGGTCCGCAAACACCACACGCTGAACCCGCATCCGACCTTCGACGCGATCCGCGCGGCGCTCCGCGTTGCGCGTACTTCGCCCGAGTCCGCGATCCGCCTCGGGTCGCTCCTTGAGGACCTCGAGTGCTTCGTCGACAACACCCTCATCCACGACGCGCAGGGGCAGATCGTGGGACGTAGGGGCGGCATCAAACGCCTGCTCCAGCGCGAGGCGCCCGACCTCTTCGCGAAGTACTCCACGATCATGCGCTACAAGGCGACGGCAAAGCGCTTCCGCCAGGCGTGCGGCTCGGGCGAGCCCGTGCCCCCGGCGACGCTCCTGCCCACACAGGAGACTGCCGGCCCCGTATCTACGCCCGCGCCGGAAGCCGCCGATCCCGCTCCCGATGGCCTCACGGACGAGATGTGGGCCAAGCTGGTTGCCCCGCGCGAAGTGGCGAGAACGATACTGGAGGAGTGCGAGGGGACACTCATCTCGCTCGAGGCCGCGCTCGCGCTGCGGCTGGACCCGGACTGCATTCCCGCGACGGGGGAGGAATACGTGCGCAAGCCAGATGCTCCGCGCATCCCGCGGAAGGTCATCAGCTGGCTTGTCCGGCATCAGGTTGCCTGACGCCATCTCCCTCAAGTCTCATTGACCCAAAGTCATTACTCAAAAATATAATACGCCTACTATCGAATATGGTTCACAAATCTTCATTGCCAACATTGTTCACAAATCACAAATCTCAATTGTAGGAAGGGTGGATTCCCTCATAAGCCGCAGCGCGTAAGGGCGCGCGCCCTCTACCTCTCTACGTCATTGCACAATACTTCCAATTGAGGTGTCCCTCAATTGTGCAACCATGGTATAGAGGGGGCTTACGCGTGCGATTATGGTGCGGAACGGAATGGGTGGAGACATCGCACGATTATGGTTCGGAATGCGGTGTGGGGCCGTACGATTACGGTTCGGAATGCGGTGTGGGACCGTACGATTACGGTACGGAACAGATGAGTTTCTGGGGGTGATATCATGGTGCGGAACGTGGTGGGAGGATGTAACGTGCGATTATGGTGCGGAACAGAGCGAGGGGCTGGTGGTGATATTACGGTGCGGAACGAGGGGGCATGATTTTATGGGGTTGCGCGATTTTCACGGTAATTTTTGCGCGAAATTGACTGCGAAGTTCTTGGGGTTTGATACAATACCCGCGCAGTCCAAAAAAATCAAGGAGGCCGATATGGCGAAAAACCGTGAAATCAGTTCATGTGTGACGGGTACTTTCAAGAAGGGGGTACGGATTCCGCGCATTTATCTTGCATCAGCCCTTGCGCTGGCGCAGTCGGTTTTGCAACGGCCCGAGACGTGGCGTGGCAGCCGCAGAACGGCTCGACCGACATCAGCTCCCAGAACAACTGGAATGGCAACACCCGTCCGGGCAATGGCGACTACATGATGTTCGGCAACGGCAATCTCGGCGGCGACTATACGGTGACGATACCGGCCGCGACGGCTCGCCGGCGGAAGCTTCATCAAGCTCCGCTCGGTGAACGTGGCCCAGAAGGACAATGACCCCGACCTCCAGGTGTTCGGCGGGAAGATGTCCGAGAACGACGAGCACAACTACGGATGGGACGTCGCGGAGTTCGTGAAGGACTGGGGCTTGACGGAGATCGCGATCCCGCTCGTGACGAAGAACCCCGACGGCACGATGGGCTTGCCGTTCATCGACAAGGGATTCCGCGCGGACGGCAAGTCGCGTTCTTCGCGCGGAAAGATCGACTGGTCCCGGACGAGGAGGCCGCCTACAGGGCCGCGCGCAGGCGCGCCCGTACCGCGCTCGCGTCGGAGAGCGTGCTCGGCATCCGCGCGACGGTCAAGGACGTGCGCGAGGCGCGCCAGGCGCTTGGCGGGAAGGTCGTGGCCGACAAGTCGAAGCTCGCGCGCTTCGAGGCGTACCTCTTCAACGACACCGGCAAATACGCGCCCGAGCCGTCCGACGGTATCGCCTGGAACAACGACACCGGCGTGAAGATGACCGTCCGCAACGTGCAGGTCCTCACCGACCGCCCGGCCCGCTGATTTGCCGCATAAAACAAGAGATGTCTCCACTTTGACGCATCATGATTGACAGCTAATTTTGCGGCTTGTATGCCACAAGGGAATGTGGTAAAATGCCGCTGTTTTCAGGCGCGAAGAAGTTTTGAGAGGCTGCGCGCTGGTGCTGCTTTCCTGTTCCTCGCGGGAAGGGGGCATAAATTGGAACAGAAAGGAAACGTTGATATGAAAAGGAAAGTACTGGTTGTTTTCGGTGCATTGTGTCTTTCAGTGCTTGCCACGCTTGCCGCCCATACGGTGCAGCACTTCTATTGCAAGTACTGCGGTTACAAGTCCTCTTCGGTAAGGAGCCTCACCGCATCGCTATGCCAGCGACATCCAAATGGTCCTGGAGCTGGACGCCATGCCCTTTACGAAGGCGGGGAAAAGTCAAGCTACACATGCAAGTACTGCGGACTGAAATCGTCGGCGATCAACTCGCTCACGTCGTCAAAGTGCCAGCGCCATCCAAACGGCCCCATGAAAGGCCGCCACGAGCCCGCGTTGTAGGATGTCGTAATGTCCGTGAGATATTAAAGAACAGGAGCAATAACATGAAAAGAAGAGAATTCATTATCGCGCTGGGAGCGGCCTGTGCCGTGCCGGCTTTCGGACAGGGAAAAGGCGGCAAGGCAATCGCCGTGCAGCTCTACTCCATCGGGACGTACATCCATAAGAACGGACTCGACAAGGCCCTGGCGGAGGTCGCGAAGATCGGCTACAAGGCGGTCGAGTTCAACACGTGCTTCGGCAAAAGCGCGGCGGAGTTGAAGCGGACGCTCGCCGCGAACGGCCTTACCGTCTGCGGCGCGCACGTCCATAAACGCGACTTCGGTCCGGGCCGCATCAAGGCGGCGTGCGAGTACCACCTCGGATTCGGCAACAACCTGCTCGTCTGCGCCGGCGCGGGGAATTTCCCGCGCAAGGGCGAGGACGTGGACGAGTTCATGAAGCGCCACGTCGACTACTACAACGTCGCCTCCGAGACGGCCGCGAAATACGGCTGCAAGATCGGACTCCACAACCACACGCCGGAGTTCGACATCACGATGAAGGACGGCACGACCTACTTCGACTACTTTTTCTCGCACACGCGCAAGGAGGTCTGCATGGAACAGGACGTCGGCTGGACCGCCTGCACCGGACGCGACCCCTGCGAGCAGTGGCGCAAGTATCCCCACCGCTCCATCACCATGCACGCGAAGGAGGACAACGGCCGGCGCAAGCGCATGGACACCTTCGACGGTATCCTCGGACATCCCCCGGTGAACGCCAAGGGCGTCGATTGGCCCAAGGTCTCCGCCGCTGCGGACGCCGACGGCGTGAAGTGGTGGATTGCCGAGTGCGAGGTCAGCCTCGACTCCCTCGTGCCGATCACCGAGTCTTTCAAGTTCCTCCAGCGCCTCGGTCGCTGCTGAAAATAATAAACAGGAGAAAAACAAGTGAATACGACAAGAAGAGAATTCATTGCGGGCGGCGCGGCCGCTGTGGGAGCGGGATCTGTTTTCGCCGGCGCTGCCTTGCCGAAGGTGCGCATCGCGGCGATCGGCACGGGCGGACGCGGACACACCGACCTGCACAGTTTCCTGCGTTCGGGCCTCTGCGAGATTTCGTGCGCGGCCGATGTCTATGCCCCCAACCTCGAATGGGTGCGCAAGGAGCAGCCGCAGGCGAAGATCTACGCCGACTACCGGAAGATGCTCGCCGAGTGCGCGGGGCAGTACGACGCCGTCTCGATCATGACGCCCGACCATTCGCACGCCGTCGCGTTCTTCGAGGCGAGCAAGTACAACGTGCCCGTCTATTGCGCGAAGCCGCTTGCCCACACGATTGACGAGACGCTTGCGATGATGCGCGTCGCGCGCGAGAAGAAGATCATCACGCAGGTGAGCCACCACGGCAACTCCGAACCCGGCACGCCGCTTCTGCGCGAGTGGATGGAGAGCGGAATCTTCGGCAAGGCCCTGGAGGCGCACATCTACTGCTGCGGGCCGAACGGCTACTACATGGAGCCGCCGGAATGGGCCAACCAGCCGGCAGAGCCGCCCAAGGGACTGGACTGGGAACTCTGGCAGGGACCCGTGAAGCGCCGTCCGTACATCAAGGGACTCGTGCCGAGGGGACGCTGGCGCTCGTGGGCGATGTACGGCGAGGGCTGCCTCGGCGACTGGAGCTGCCACCTGATCGGACCCGTCGCCACCGCGCTTGACCTCGACATGCCCACGGCCGTGACGATGGACGACGAACGCGGCTTCGACCCGAAGAAGACGCCGTTCTCGTTCCCGCATGCGGCGCACTACAAGTTCGAGTTCCCCGCGAAGGGGAACCGGGGACCGTTCATCTACCACTGGTACGAATGCATGCGTCGCGCGCCGCGTCCCGCCGCCTACGAGCCCGAGCTGCCGTTCGACACGGTGAAGTCGCGCTGGTGCGGCGGCTATCTCGTGTGCGAGAAGGAGACGCTGATGTTCGGCGCGACGGGCGCCTCCGGCCTGCGCGTGATCCCTCATTCGCACATGAAGGCCATCAAGCCGCATCTGCCGCCGAAGAAGTACCCGCGCTACAAAGACCACTGGGCCGAGTTCCTCCAGGCCGTCCAGCAGAAGCGTCCCGCGAACACGCCGTTCGAGATGGGCGGCAAGTTCACGATCATGGGCTTCATGGGCATGATCGCCACACGCTTCCCCGGACGCCGCCTCACGTTCGACCCCGTGACGATGCGCTGCACGAACATTCCCGAGGCGAACGCGCTCATGGGGCCCGATTGGACCGACGCCGCCCGCGCCGAGTACGGACGTTTCCTGTGATGCGTATGATGAAACAGATCTGCATGATTGTGGCCGTGGCGACACTGTGCGCCGCGACGTGCCTGGGCGCCATCGACCTGAACGGGTCGTGGGAGTTCCGCTTCGAGGAGGGCAAGACGCTCGAGACGTCGAGCGGCGCGGATTTCGCCGCGACCGACAGGATGTCCGTGCCGGGATGCTACGACATGCAGCCGAAATGGCTCTGCAAGCGCGGCACCGGTCTCTACCGCCGGACGTTCAGGCTGGAGAAGCCCGTTGAGGGCGCCTGGATCGTCGTGGACGGGATGGGTCTGCGCGCGAAGTTCGCTGTAGACGGGAAGCAGGTCGGCGGAATCCAGCCCTATCCATGGGCCAGGTTGGAGATTCCGACCGGCCCGCTTGGAGCGGGCGAGCACACGGTATTCGCCGCCGTCGACAACGTGCTGGACTGGGACACGCAGAAGCTTGCGCTTCCGAATTACGACTTCTATCTCTACGGCGGGTTCTTCCACGGCGTGTCGCTCTCGCTGGACAACCGCAAGCTCTTCGTCCGGACCCGCGACTACAAGACAGGCACCGTTGAGATTGAGGCGGTGAACTTCGGGAAGCGCGACTTCGAGGGAAAACTTCTCTTCGACGGCAAGAACGAGGTCGTGGCCGTGTTCAAGGACGGCCGCGCGACGGTGAAAGTTCCGGATTTCAAGCTCTGGTCGCCCAAGTCGCCGAATCTCCATACCGTGTCGTTGGACGGCGACGTGTCCGCTCGATTCGGCATCCGCGAGATCAAGGCCGAGAAGAAACGGCTGTGGCTGAACGGAGAGGTGCTGTTCCTCAAGGGGGCCAACAGGCACGAAGCCCATCCGCAGTTCGGCGCGGCCACGCCGGAGGTGCTGATGGTCCAGGACATCCAGCTCCTGAAATCCCTGAATGGCAACTTCTTCCGCGGCAGCCACTACCAGCAGTGCCAGCGTTTCCTCGACTACTGCGACGAGATGGGGGTGCTCGTCTGGGATGAGTCGCTCGGCTGGGGCAACAATTCCAGGCAGATGTCCGACGGCGAGTATTTCCGCCTTCAGGTGGAGCAGACGCGCGAGATGGTGCGTGCGAGCTTCAACCACCCGTCCGTGATAATCTTCGCGTTCCAGAACGAGAACCAGTCGCAGACGAAGGCCGGGAAGAAGCTGAACGACGCGCTCATCGAGGCGATCAGGTCCCAGGATTCGGGCCGTCTCGTGACGTTCGCCTGCAACCATAACGACAACGACATCTCGAACGCGAACACCGATCTCGTGTCGTTCAACGCCTATCCCGGGTGGATCGGGTCCGACGCCGGCACCCTCGAAAACCAGAAGCGCCTCATAGACGAAACGGTGACGAAGATCGTCAGGCGTTACCGCACGCTCTATCCCGAGAAGCCGATCATCGCCTCGGAGATGGGAACTGTCGCCATCTATGGCCACCATGACCCGGCGGCAGGACAGGGCACCGAGGAGTTCCAGTATCATTACGACAAGGACGTCATCGACCGCATCTTCGCCGATCCGGAGCTGTCCGGCCTTGCGCTGTGGCATTTTGCCGACGCCCGCACCTACCACCGCGGAGGGTCCAACATCCGCGTGAAGCTGCTGGCGGAGAACCTGGCCGGGCTGTACGACGGATACCGCAGGGCGAAGATGTCCACGCAGGTCGTCCGCGAGGGATTCTCCCGCAAGGCCGCCGGCGAACAGTAGTGCGAGACGAAGATCGACGCCGCATGGGGGCGCTCCGAGGCCGTCAAGATCATAAGTCCCGAGCGCAAGCGCGCGGCATGGGGACCAGAGGCCCAGATGCGTGCCTCCTTCAGCAAAATCCGCGCCCAGCTGTCGCCCAACTAGGGTATTTTTGATTTTTTTCTGCTGTGTGGCGGTGAACCACAAAATTATGATATACTACTTCCAAACTTTGCGCCCCATTGTCGAGTGGCTTTGGTGTCCGCGAGGACTTTTTGATTCGATAAGGAACAACAACATGAAAAAACTGTTGGCTCTCCTCACCGCTGCAATTGGTGCAGTTACGGCATTCGCCGACGGCGAATCGCTTGCCGAGACGGGTGGATACGTGCCCGTCAATGCGCCCGGTCTCGCGTTTAAGAACATCACGCTCGCCGATCTCGGCACGACCTGGTTCCCGTCAGTTACAAAGGGCGGCGGCTGGGCTGGCGGCGAAGCCAAAGTGCCGCTTGTCCTGCGAACGGAGGAGACGAGCGACGGCGTGCTCACCGCCGTAAAGTATCAGGCGCAGTGGAACGACGGCGGATATCTGAAGTGCGCGACCATCCGATTCACGAATGGAGAAGGCGGCGTGTATGCGCAGACCGTCTATGCCAAGTACACAGAAAGTGGCGTCGCCGCCGCCTATCTCACGGACTTTTCAGGAGGGACACAGGCTTCCTGCGCCGCGAGCGCGTCCGCCAATGGATACGGCTTCTGCAACCTGAAATTGCACCAAAAGGGAGACCTTGAATCCATCAACATCAATTTCATCAGCGGTGAGGGGGCGAAACTTTGGACTTCCGATTCCGTCGGGCTTGCGGGTTATGCCGTCGGCGGAATGTTCTGGAGCCAGATGCTCGGCGGGAACAACAACACGCTACCGAGCGTGACCGCAGTCGGCAACGACAACGGGGCGTTCTATGCGGCGGTTTCTTCGCACGTGCGCATCTCGGGAACGCGCGGTACGTGGTCGTACGGCGGCTACACGGCGGCGAGCGACGTGCGCCACGGGTACATCGACGACGATGTTAACAATTCCACGCCGACCATCACGATCTCCAACATCCCGTTCGACAGGTACAAGGTCATTGTCTATTGTTCCACGGACACCGGAGACGCCCGGTTCGGCTACGTGTCGATCAATGGCGTGAACTACACTTCGACGAATACGGAGAAAGCGAATTCTGGCGATTTCGCAACCGTCGAGGGCACGGCGTCGTGGGGCAAGACGCAAGTCACGGGGGCGCCCATCGTTGGCGTGAACTGTCTTGTTTCGCCTGCGACGTCCGCACGGACGCTGACCGTCGTGGGGCACCGCATAAGTGCAGCTGAGCGCGGTTGCCTCGCGGCCATCCAGATCGTGAAGACGACCGAAGCCGCAGCCAACGAGTATTTGCTTGAGGTGACGGGCGACGTGACGTGGTCCGACCTCACCGACTTCACGGGCGGGGCGGCGAAGCGCATCTACGTCAACAACGACTACGGCGCGGCCACGATCACCTTCGACACCGCGGTTCAGGCGGCGGAGCTCGTCCTGACGGGCAGCGGCAGCACGGCACTGAAGTTCAATGACGCCGCGTACAACCAGATTACGGAATTCGGTTTTACGGGTCTGACGGGCGAAGTCGTGATCGACGACGTGATCCGCGAGGCCGCCACGTTCACGCCGCCAGCGACCGGTACGCTGCGCTACAAGGGAACGGCGACGCTGACAGCTGCCCCCTACAATTCCGGCACGGTGGCGTTCCCGGTCGTCATCGATCAGCCGATGAGCATGAGCGAGTTCCAGCTGGCGGACGTCAAGACACTTTACGGTTTCGGCCCCAGCTGCAACGCCACGTTCTCGTCGCGTTTCGTTCTCGGTAACAACTCCGGTGCAAACCAGACCGTTACGCAGTACGGTGGTAGCATTGTGGTGAACGGGACTTCCGGTCCTGGCACACTCAACCAGGCGTCCGTGCTGCTTGGCCATTGGGGTGGCCTTACCGTCAATTTCAATACCTGCGGCGGAACCTTCACGGCATCGGGAGTCGCTGCCCGTCTCGGCCACACCGGAAAGTGCTATTGGACGATCGGCGACGGGGTGAGCGATGATTTTACTGCGAGGGTGACTTTGAAGGGCATTGTCAACGAAAGTGCAGCCAACAACAATGGCGGTGTGGGATCGAAAGTCATCCTGCAGCAGGGTGGCACGCTCAACATCGGTTCGGATGGCATCAGCCTGCCAAACAGCTCGGTTCATTTCGCCGGCGGTAAGCTCTCCCTGGCGGGCACGGCGATATCCGCCCAGACAATCGAGGCCGTGGATGGAACCGATACGGAAATCGAGGCAAACACGGTGTCGGATCCGCCGGAGGCCCAGAGTACGCCTGTTTCGATTGTGTCGCCGATTTCCGGTTCCGGAAACATTACGAAGACCGGCAGCGGGACGCTGCGCATTTCGACTACGGCCACGGCCTCGGGGGAACTGGTGGTGCGCGAGGGCACGCTGGAATTGAGCGATGACGCGACGTGGGGCGGAAATCTCTCCGTCGGCGGAGGTGCCACCCTGCACATCAACCGTACGTCTGTGGATCCAACTTCGTCTCTCTATCTCAAGGTGTGCGAAGGCACGTTGTCGCTTGACGAGACATCGGAAACGCCGCCTGTCATCATGGTGAACGAGAGTCCTATTGACACGGACAGGTGGCAGCTGCTGGAAGGAACGGGAACATTCGTTAACAAGTACTTGAACGGCTACACGACAACGGCAACGGCGGATTTCGCGTTCAGCACCGCCGAATGGTACAATGCCCTGGGCAACTTGGCCGAAACCATTTCCTGGGAGCAGGAGCAGATCACGCAGATCACGGTGGATGCGGAGAATACTGAACCGGCCGTCGCGACGGTGGATGTCTGCGCCGCCAATGGGGATGCGGTTCCCCTGAACAAGTTCAAGGTCAAAGGATCGGGCGACCTTACGTTCGTCGCCGGAAAACAGGGGGGCGGCCCTCGCGCCAAGATGGGTGCAGTCGATGCCGATGAATATGACTTCTCTGAATCGACGGGCCGGATTGACTACACGCTGCCGACGGGTGCTGCGCCCGTCATTTCCGGAACGAACACGGTCGTTTCCGGCGGCGGGTCGGGTACGCCGACAGTGGTGGCGGGACAGACCCTCACGCTCGGCCCCTGGGGGGGGACTGAGGATGATACGACGTATACGTGCGACCTCTTCAGCCCTGCGGTTGGTTCGACGCTGATCTTCGCTCCTGGCGAAGGGAAAATACAGAAATCTCGTGGGTTCGGCGGCACCAACGTCGGGACGACGATTGGCGTCACCAACGGTACGCTTGTGGTTGACATGGCTGGCGCCGGCGAGTCCGTGTTCTTCGGTGCCAACTCCGTCCGGATCGACGCCGGCGGTATATTGAGCTTGGAGGCCAAGGACGCCCTCGGCTACAACAATGCCCACGGCCTGACGATCAACAAGGGCGGTGTTCTTTCCGTCAAGGTGCGCGACACGCTCAAGCGTACCGTGACCCTGAACGGCGGCACGATCGAGGTGCAGGGCGAGGAAAGCGGTCGGTCGCTCGATTTCTTCAGTGGCAACATCATAAACGTCACTGCAAACTCGTCCATTTGGGCAGTCGACAACGGGGGCGTGTCGAATCCGACCATCTGGTTCCGCAATGGCACGTCGGTCATCAACATCGACGACGGCGTAACGCTATCAAACAACATCACGTACGCATCGACTTCGAGCGGCGAGTCGAAGGGCGGTGTGACCGTTCGCGGCACGATGAACCATGGTAACGGCAACGGTATGATGGCGATGAACGGGTTCAATGGCAATCCGCTTACCTTCGTGGGACTCGCGACGATTGGTGAAAACGGCAAGCCGGCCATGTACGCGCTCAACTGCGAGCACCAGAACGGCACGTATGTCGTCAACGCCGGCAGCCGTCTGATGGGGTCTGGCTCGATCACGGGCTCGGGCGGAGTGACGCTCTCGGCGGCGAATTCCAAGATTTGCGGGGCGCTTACCGTGAACAACGTGACGGCGGCGGCGGGCGGCACGTTCGGCGACCAGTGGAATCCCGTTTCCGCGATGGTGTCCGGCACGCTCTTCACGGCGGGCACCCAGACGATCCAGAACGGCTCGCTCACGATTGGTGCGAACTGCGCAGTGACGAACGCCTCCGGCGTTGCCAATACTTCTGATGCGACGTTCAGCGTCGCGGCGGACGGCAACCTCGTCCTCGGCAAGTCGGTGTCCGTCAGCGGGCTGTCCGTCGCCGACGGCGGCACGGTGACCATTGCGGCCGCGCGTACCGGCTCGGCGAAGCTAACGGTTGCCGGCACGGCCACGTACAACGGCGCGGTGAATATCGTCGTGGACTTCGGCACCGCGAACGTTCCGGGCGGATTCAGAGTGCCGCTTCTGGAGGCGTCGAATCTTCCCGCACCCTCCAACGTGTCCGTCACCGACAACGTCGGCGCGCACAAGTGGCGCACGGAGGTCATCGGGAACGTCCTCTGGGCGATGTCCGACGGCTCGTTAACCATCCTCATCCGGTAACGGCACCACAACTTGCTGTTGTACGCTTGCTGTCTCCCCTCGTGGTACATCCGCCATACGAGGGGGAGACAAAAATTAAAATATTTTCCACCAGATGGCGTTTGGCGGGGAAATTATGGTATAATACAGTCTACCTTTGCGCCCCATTGTCCGGTGGCTATGGTGTTCGCGAGGCAGCTCAAACCTAAAAGAGGAAAAATAATGACGACAAAACTGCTTAAAGGGGCGTTGACACGCATTGCCGCAACGGCAATCGCCGCCGTGTTCTTCACCCCTGTTGCCTCCGCCGCAACGTCCAGTGGTGACATGGATAATCCTGTCACCGGCGAAACGAAAACATACGACTACAAATACGTTGGAAGCGGGACGTGGACTGCTTCGGATTGGCAAGATGCCAATGGCGCTGCTCTTGCCGCCGCACCTGGTACCGACAATTCAAATCTTTGGGGTTCGATGTTGGTCAACTGCTCGGATCCAATTTCAGTTGCGCAACTCAATGGCTGGGAGTTGCAGCTGGGCGTTTTTGGCGGAGCGAACGTTACTGTTGGAGAACTCGGCTACTGGACAGGAAGCGAATCCTGCTTCGCGGCGGTCGATAATGCTTCATCCCTTACAATCTCGGCAACTACAGGGAAAAACTGGAACAACACTGTCAAATTCTATGTCGCGAACCGCAGCGGCATCACGTTCACCAGCGCTTTTGCTCCGGCTAATCCTAACGGAACCGGCAACATCAACTACTATCTTAAGGGATCGGGTTCCGTTACATATTCGGATTCACTCGGCGGTGGCGTTGGTCATGTGATCAAGCAGGCGGATATTACGCTTTCTGGTACCTCGCAGATTGCTTACAAGCCGCTCGTATCGTTCACATCGACCACCAAGACGTTCACCGCTGACGCGATAATCAAGCGCCTCAATTCCAGCGGCACGGACTTGGGTAACGACGCACGTCTTACTTCGGTAACGTCCGGCTATACAACTACTCTCACGACCGCTGACTCTGTCGGCACGTGCCAACTCGTCCAGACTTCCACGGGCATCGACCTCTACTGGGTTGACGGTGACCCCGCCAATCTGCCCGCTGCTACGGTTTACAAGCCCTCCATCAACATCAACTTCACGCATGACACAGCTCTTACGACCTCTGCTGATGTCGGTCTCGGCGAATATGCCATTCCGGGCACTTCATGGAACAATCTTGTCGGCAACAACGGTTCGCTTTCGGCGTTGAACGCCGCCGATTCTTCTGGTGCTACATGGGCAACTGCGGCAAGCGTCACTATTTCAGGCACGCGAGGAAGTTGGCGCTGCAACAACCTCACGGCGGCATCCGATCTTCGCCAGGGCTACATCGATGAGGAGGCCGGTAATCCAACCCCCACTGTCACCGTCAGCGGAATTCCGTTTGAAAAGTATCGCGTGGTCGTCTATACAGCCACTGACACAGCAAATGTCAAATTCGGTTACATTACCATCAACGGCAAGAATTACACGTATGTTGGCGACGCACTTACTGAAGGTACCACGTCCTGGGGTGCCTCTGGCGCGAAGGACTCGGCCGAGCCGATTGCTGAAGGCACCAACGTCCTTGTTTCGACTGTAATGCTCGGTTCGACGCTCACTGTTGTCGGGCACAGGAGCGGAAATGACCGTGGTTGCATCGCGGCTATCCAGATTGTCGAGTATGTTCCAGAGATAGGCGAAAACGATTTGAAGATTATTGTCCCTGGCGATACGACCTACACGGTCAACGAGACAAAGGAGCTGTCCGGCACGGTTTACGTGGTCGGTAGTGGTACGCTCACCCTCAACGGTTCCGCCAAGATTACCGCCGCAACCATCGACGTTGGCCCCAACGTTACGATGAACGTCAACGCCGACCGCCTCGACGGCACCACCTTCGCAGGCTCTGGTACGGTTGTGTATGATGGGACTGCCCCTGCCACGGGCAAGGGCTGGACAGATTCCGACAACTGGGCTGGTACGGTCTGGCTGAAGAATTATGCAATTGCCGGACTTGATCCGGGTGATTTTGCTAACGCAAGATCTACACTGCGTCTGTCGCTTTGCACAGGCTATTTCAATAACGGCGACAACACCAAGACTTGCGCAGGAACGCTTGATCTTCAGAATGATACTGGATCTTATGCATTTTCTGTCGACAATGGATGGTCCACGAACGGCAAAACGATATTTGCCAAACTGACAGGTTCCGGCACACTTGGTGTTCAGACAAAGGATATTGCTCAGCGCTATGTATTCAAGGATGCTTCAGGGTTCACAGGGACTGTCAATCTAGCGGGGCGTCCGCTACGAGTGATTTTCGGTGATGGAGAATCCCTTAGCCCTGAAGAAGGCTCAATTACTGTTGCTACAGGTGCTACGGTTACCATTGCATCCGGTAAGACATGGACTGCGAATAAAAACGGATTTGCCGTGAATGGTACGCTCAACGTCGATGGAACCTTGGCCAGTTCTCATACGACAAAGGCTGTGAGTGGCTCCGGCACGGTTGTGTTCACCGGCAGGGAGCCTACGCCAACTGGTAATGCGTGGTGGAAGAATTCCGCTTGGACGGGTACGGTTGAGATTAAGAACGCGACTCTGGCGAAAAACATCCATCTTGCCGACTATGGCAATACTGGATCAAAGGTTTGCATGA
Organism: uncultured bacterium; assembly: GCA_902802945.1. Taxonomy (GTDB): domain Bacteria; phylum Verrucomicrobiota; class Kiritimatiellia; order RFP12; family UBA1067; genus RUG572. The sequence goes on from CADCOC010000020.1 coordinate 24,796, forward strand.
ATGGATCGTCTGCATATCTTCATGTTCAGAGTACCGGCAATCATGACATTGGCGAGTTGATCATTGGTAGCGATGGCTTTACCCAGGGCGGACTTTATTCTTCAGGGACGGTTTCCATTGTTCTCCCTTGCAAAGTTACTGGGACGGGAACATACAGCCTGACTGCGAGTGGTGGCGCTTTAAAGACGGTTTCCCTGAAGGGTGACCTTTCGGAATTCAATGGAGCACTCTCGGCAACTGGAAACAACTGCCGTTTCGTTGTGGGGTCTACGACCCGGACTTTTGCTACAGGTTCAATAGTTGTCGGTTCAGATAAGGTCTTGAAAATCGCGAAAAACATAAATCCCACTGGCGGATTGTTCGTTGATGAAGGCGGTAAGGCTGTCATTTCTGGTGATGGATTTGTGTGGACAAGTGCAGGCATTACAGCTGATGGTGTTGTTTCGGTTACGAGTCTTGGCGGAAACATTGGCGGCGGCACTGCCGTAACGGTTGGTGATTCGGGCGTGTTTGAGGTGACTCGTTCTGATAGTTCTACTAATGACGATGGTGGTACTGATTATTCTCGTGTGACTGGTACAGGAATCATCCGGTTCGCCGGAGACGGTTTTACGGTAATCTCACAGAGTATTCCGACAGCCCTTACGTTTGCAGCAGAGAAGGCGAATGGTTCTGTTGTGCCCATTGCGGGAGCCACGATAGGTAGTCTAACCGGTAGCAAGGGTTTTCGTTCTGACTGGGGCAACAATGGAGAGGGCGGTCGATACTTGACGATAAAACAGTCCACGGATACCGTTTGGGATGGGTCAATTTGTGTGGGTGGTGCTCATAGGTTGACCGGTGTGATCGTTGATCCGGGCGCGAGTTCTACTGGCACTCTTACTATGACTGCAACACAGACAGCCTCATCGACACTAACAGTCAACGGTTCCGTCAACCTCACGGGCACGTGGGTTGGTGCGACGACGGTTGCGGGTACGTTCGGCGGTACGGGTACGCTCTCGGGCAACCTCACGCTCACGGACGGCGCAACGTTCAAGGTGGACGACGCCACCAAGTACTTTAAGGTAAGTGGCGGATTGACGGCGGGTTCGGGCACAATCACAGTAGACCTTCCCGCCGGAACAAAAACGACATTCCCTGATGGTGTCAAGCTCATGGACGTTACAGGAACGATAACCACAGGAGCGACGTTCAAAGTCCGAATCGGTGGCGTGGAGAAGAGTTCGGTTGTCGTAAAGATGAAGAATGGTAGCCTCAAGGCCGTGTCGCTTCCCGGTACGAAGATCATCTTTAGATAATCCAAACGCTTCCTAAAGGTCGGTTGGTTAAGAAGGAATTCTTCATAATCATCAAGTAGGATGCACAACGGTACGACGATAACCATCAAGTAATCGAACGATTACCCAACACCCCCGTGCGTTTTGCGTGCGGGGGTGTTTGTTTGTGGCTGAAAGCACGAAGGTTTGCTGTTCATCCGTGCAAGGACGCAGATTTTTGGTATAATTAGCGGCATGGAAAAAGTAGCGACAGCGACAGGCGCACGGCGCAGGCTGCTTCCGCTCCCGGTCGGCAAGAGCGACTGGGAGTACGTGGCGGCACAGAACTACTGCGTCGACAAGACCCTCTTCATCCGCGACCTTCTTGCGACGGACGCGGGAACAGTGCTCTTTACGCGCCCGCGCCGTTTCGGCAAGACGACCGCGATGCAGATGCTCAAGTGCTTCTTCGAGAAGCGCGGCGTGAACGAGCCGGATGTGCGTCATCTCTTCGAGTCGCGCGCGATTGCGCACTGCGAGGACGCGGACGAATGGATGGCCGAGCAGGGGAAGTACCCCGTCATCTACCTCACGTTCAAGGACCACAAGGCGCTCAGGTGGGACGAAGCGTATGAGCGACTCGCAATCGATATCGGCAAGGAGTTCCGGCGGCATTCCGAATGCATGGAGTCTCTTCCCGCCGACGGCAGGGAGCGCAGGGATTTCATTGACATCCTCGAAGGGAGGGCTTCCCCCGCCGTTTTGGGGAATTCGCTTAGCCTTCTGGTAGATGCGCTCCACCGCCACCACAGGGAAAATGTATTCGTGCTGATCGACGAATACGATGCGCCGGTGACCACGGCTTCCATGAATGGATACTACAATGAGATGGTCGCGTTCATGCGCACGTTTCTGCCCGGTGCGCTGAAGGACAACGAGCACGTTAAGATGGGCGTGATGACGGGCGTGCTGCGCATCGCGAAGGAGGGGATGCTCTCGGGGCTCAACAACCTCAAGGTGTTCACCGTGTTCGACGAACCCTTCAGCGAGTACTTCGGCTTCTCGGAGGACGAGGTCGAAGAGATGGCGCGGTACTACGGGCGCGAGGACAAACTCCCCGAAATCCGCTCGTGGTACGACGGGTACGTGTTCGGTGGGCGTGAGGTGTACAATCCGTGGAGCGTCCTCTACTATTTCGACGCGGGCTGCGTGGCGAAGCCGTACTGGCTCGACACCAGCTCGAACGACATCATCGCCGAGCTGGTCGAGACGCTTCCATTCGATATGGTCGATATACTGGAGGAGCTTCTGTCCGATTCGGAAGAGCCTCCAGTTGTTCCAATGGCTGAGGAACTTGGGCCCTACCAGTACATTCGCAATACGCCGCAAACGCTCTACGCGCTTCTCGTCTCCGCCGGATATCTGAAACCCGTGGGGCCGATCATCTCCGGGTGCTGCGAAGTGGCCATCCCCAACCGGGAAGTGCAGGGCGTCTTCACGATGGACATCCTGAGCAAGTTCAGGAAGGACAGCGGGCAGAGCAGGCGCCTGCGGGCCGTTGAGACGGCGTTCTATCGCCGTTCCCCGGAGGCGTTCAAGCGATGCGTCGAGGAATTTCTCCTGGAGTCCGCAAGCTACTTCGACGCATCCGCCGAGGGATTCTACCACGGGCTCGTCCTGGGGATGATCTCGTTCATGCGCGACGTTTACGTGATCACGTCCAACCGCGAATCGGGCTACGGCCGTTTCGACATCATGCTGAAGCCGCGCACGGAACACCGCGACTTCCCGGCCGTCGTGATCGAGGTGAAGGCGGCGAAAACCGAGGCGGACGACCTCGACGCGCTCGCCCGCGAGGCGCGCCGCCAGATCGACGAGAAGAACTACGCCGCATCGCTCGTCACGGAGGGCATCACCGACATCATGAAGTTCGGCATCGCGTTCTTCGCCAAGTGCGCCGCCATTGCAAAATGATTTTACGAAAGCAAGAGTGATAAAAAGGACTGACAAAATGACAAGCAGAAGAATGTTTCTGAAGGGCGTCGGCATTTTAGCCGCAGCGCTCGTCTCGTTGGCGGGATGCGTGGGGCCGGGATCGGGGCAATCGGCCGGATCGGCCGGAGAAAAGCCGTTGCGCGTGGCGGTGTTTGTGGACAAGGGAGCGCGCAACTGTGGTGTCTTTCGCTGGCTTGAAATCACGACGCGCATGAAGAATGCCGTGGCGACGCCGGTTGACGGCGAGGCGGTGCGCGCGGGCGCGCTTGACGCGGCGGACGTCCTCGTGATGCCCGGCGGCTCGTCCGTCACCGAGGCGAAGTCCCTTGGCGCGGAAGGGCGCGAGAAGGTGAAGGATTTCATTCGGCAGGGCGGCGGATACGTCGGCACGTGCGCCGGGTGCTGTCTCCTCATGGAGCCGGCGAATCACCATCCGGACATGTTGCATCTGATCCCGTTCAAGTTCGGTCCGTCCGGCGGCAAGGCGGACATGTCGATCGCCTTCAACGAGCGAGCCACCGCGCTCGCGGGCATCAAGAAGGGTAAGGTGAGCGTGCGGTATTCGGAAGGCCCCGTGCTACTCCCGTCAACGCCGGTCGAGGGTGCCAACATCGATGTCGTTGCGACGTACGACAGCGATCTCAACTCCATGGGCGAGAAGGAGCGTCCGTCGCGGGCAGGCTGCGCGGCGGCGGTTGCCGGGACGTACGGTAAGGGACGCCTCTTCGTCTTTGCCGTCCATCCGGAGTACGATGTGGACGACCACTTCCTCCTGAAGGGCGCGTTCCGGTACGTGACGGGGCGGAATGAGTTCGAATGGGATTATCCGCAGCGTCGGCGCGGACAACTTGTCGTCGGTTTCATGTGCGATGACTCGTTCGGGGTGGAGACGGCGCGGCTTATCCAGCGGCTCGTCACGAACGGCGAGTTCGACGTCGTGCCGCTCAACAAGAAGGAAGTCGAGTCCGGCGGGCTTCGGAACGTGGATGCGGTGCTTGCGCCCGATGGTGTTGGGGCGGCCACGCTCAAGGCGAGTCTCGGCGGCGACAACGCGGGGCGCACGAAGGAGTTCCTTGCGCGCGGCGGACGTGTCTTCGCCTGGGGCTGTGCGGCGGAGGTTGCCGGTAAGCTCAACCTCGGCGTGACGTGCGTGGCGGACGCGGAAGCCGCGCTCGCGGCGCTGCGCGCGTTCGCGGCGGAGCCGGTTCCCGTTCCCCATTCCCCGTTGCCCGCGAAAGTGGCGAAGCCAATCCGCGCCGGCATCTACCAGGACCCGAACAACTCCAATATCATCATCGCCCGGCTGCTCGCGCTCGCGCCGGAATACGAATTGAAGTTCCTTTCGCCGGAGGACTACGTCAACGGCGGACTCGACACCATCGACATCATCGTCCAGCCCGGCGGCGGATGCACCTCGCAGTACAAGGCGCTCGGCGAAAAGGGCGCAGAGGCGCTCAAGCGCTTCGTGTTGAACGGCGGAAAGTACTATGGTGTCTGCGCCGGCGCGTTCATGGCGCTGCAGCAGTCGCGTCCGAATAGGCCGCGCCTCGGACTCGCACCGTTCAAGGGCGACGACCCCGCGCACTACCGCGGTTCCGCTCCGATCAGGGTGAAGTTCACGGAAGAGGGACAGAAGGCGCTTAAGGGCGTCGGGAAGTCGCGCACCGTGGTGTATGCGGGTGGCCCCGCGCTCGTCCCGGGCAAGCCGGTGGCGGATTCCGACATCAAGATCCTCGGCAGCTACGCCGGACGGAAGATCAGCACGACGAACGGCAAGCCGGTGGAGGACATGCTCGGCAAGGGCGCGTTCGCCGGCGGACGGGCAGGAAAGGGCAAGGTGTTCATTTCGTGTCCGCACCCCGAATTTGAGGAGAAGAACCACGACATCGTGCGGAGCGGAATCAAATACCTCACGGGCGTCGCGCCGTCGCCGGTCTACCTGAACAGGACGCGCGGCGCGCTTGCGCTCCGGTACCGTTCGTCGGACAAGGCGTCTGCGGAGTTCCTGTTCGGGACGCTCCTGCGCGACAGCCGTTTCTACGTGTGGCCCGGGAAAAACGCAGGGATGCTTGCGCACCTTGACGCGGTCGTCCTCACGGACAAGACCGACGCAGACGAGGCGAAGGAAATGAACGCCTTCATCGCGCGCGGCGGAAGGGTCGTCGCAGTATGCGACACGCCGGAGAAGCGCAAGGCCGCCGAACTGCTGAAGGGCGCGGTCGTTGTCGGGTCCTACGATGGCGTGATCGCCGCGCTCCTCAAGTGAATGCAAGTCTTTGAAGTGTATTTTGTGGCAACAAAGGAATGAAGAAGATTAATCTGATCGGCGTTGCGATTGTTGTGGCGGTGTGCGCGGCCATCCCGTCGTTCGCGGCGGAGCGTCTTGCCTCGTATGGCGGAATCTACCCGCACCTCGCGATGTTCAACGACGAGGGCGAATGCGGCACGGGCGCGGTCGTGCCGTGGGCGGGCGACCTGTGGGTGGTGACGTACGCCCCGCACGCGCCGACGGGGTCTTCGGACAAGCTCTACCGCATCCGTCCGGACCTGACGCGCGAGACGTTCTCCGGTTCCGTGGGCGGAACGCCCGCGAACCGCATGATCCACCGCGAGACGAACCAGCTGCTGATCGGTCCCTACGTGATCGACGCGAAGGGGAACGTGCGCGTGGTGTCGCCCGCGCAGATGCCCGGACGCCTCACCGGCGCGGCGCGGCACCTGACGGATCCCGCGAACAAGGTCTATGTGGCGACGATGGAGACGGGCCTCTACGAACTCGACATGCGCACGCTCGCCGTCAACACGCTCATCCGCGAGAACGGCATGAACGACAATAAAATCACCGCCTGCCTGAAGAGGGCGGGTCTGTCGTGGCCGGACGGCTGGGCGTCCGCGCCGCGCACGCGCGTCCCCGGCTACCACGCGAAGGGACTCGCGAGCGGGTTCGGGCGCGTGTTCATTTCCAACAACGGCGAGAACAGCCCCGCTGCGCGCCGCAACCCGTTCGTTCCGTCGGGCGTCCTCGCCTGGTGGAACGAGCAGGGGAAGGACTGGACGACGATCCGCCGCTGCCAGTTCACGGAGGTGACGACGCCGGACGGCATCTACGGCAACGAGCATCCCGGGACGAATCCTGTCTGGGCGATGGGCTGGGACGCAAAGAGCGTGATTCTCGGCGTGACGACGAACGGCGCGGAATGGGCGTATTACCGTCTCCCAAAGGCGTCGCACTGCTATGACGGCGCGCACGGCTGGAACACCGAATGGCCGCGCATTCGCGATGTCGGGTTCGGCGACGGCACGCTGCTCGCCACGATGCATGGCACGTTCTGGCGTTTCCCGAAAGGCTTCTCGCCGGCGAACCCGAACGGCATACGTCCGATTTCCACCTACCTGAAGGTAATCGGGGATTTCTGTCGGTGGGGTGATCGGATTGTGTTTGGGTGCGACGACCAGGCAAAGAACGAATTCCTTGGCAAGCGCGGACTCAAGAAAGGCTCACCGCGCGTCGAGCGGTCGCAGTCCAACCTGTGGTTCGTCAAGCCGGAAGAGCTGAAGAGTTTCGGCCCGCCGTCCGGCGAGGGGTACGTGTGGCTGAAGGAGTACGTCAAGGCCGGGGACGTCTCGGAACCGTTTCTCCACGCGGGGTATGAATCAATGCGCTTCTCGTTCACGCGCGCGGACGGCACGCCCGTGCGCCATGAGCTGTTGCACGAAGGGGACTGGGTGCGCGTGAAGTGTCTGGAGGATGCGGCCAGTGCCACAGCGCAGTTCCGTTACGGCCCCGCGCCGTGCAAGATACCGGAACTCGATGCGAAGAATCCGTACATTTCCGTCAAGGACGACCACGGCAAGGTTTGGCGTTTCCCCAATGTGAACGGTGATACGAACGTGGTCTGCCGCGAACTTGCGACTGAGCGCGACCTGCTGTATGTCGGCGGCGTGTGGTACGAGCTGCCGGCGGAGAACGCCGGCGGATTCGCGGTGCTGCGTCCGATCGCGCTCACGGACGCGCCGGTGAAGTCGCTACGTGGCGCGCGCGGGCTCGTGTACCTCAACGAGAAGCCGATGCCGATTGACGGCCTGTGGTCAAATGGCACGGCCCCCGCCGCCTATTGGCTGTGGGAGAAACACGGGCAACGCTAGTTCGGGAAAGCTGCTAAAGCAGGTTTTTATCCTGTTTTTTGTTTTCCATATTGATTTTCCCGCTTTGGAAATGGTATTATTTCCGCGCCATGAGAAAAATAGCAGTCATTGGATCGACAAACACCGACATGGTGATAACCGGGAAGCGCATCCCCGTTCCGGGCGAGACCGTGAGCGATGGGCATTTCATGATGAACCCCGGCGGCAAGGGCGCGAACCAGGCCGTCGCGGTCGCGCGGCTCTCCGCGAAGAAGGGTGCCTGCCTCTTCGTCGCGAAGGTCGGCGACGACGTGTTCGGACGCGACACGGCGGCCCGCCTCAAGAAGGACGGCATCGCGGCGCGCCTGATCGTCGACAAGAAGGAGCCGTCCGGCACGGCTCTAATCCTCGTCGACGCGAAGGGACAGAACGTCATCTCCGTCGCGCTCGGCGCGAACGGCACGCTCTCGCCCGCCGACGTCGCGCCATACGCGAAGGAAGTTGCGGACGCTGCTGCTCTCCTGATGCAGCTCGAGACGCCGCTTGAGACCGTGTCATGGGCTGCGAAGACGGCGCACGACGCGGGCGTGCCGGTGATCCTCAACCCCGCGCCGGCTCGGAAGCTGCCGAAGGCTCTCTATCCGCTCATCGACTGGATCACGCCGAACGAGCCCGAAGCGGAGATTCTCACGGGCGTGAAGGTGACGGACGCAGCGAGCGCCGCGAAGGCGACGGCCGTACTCAAAAAACGCGGCGTCAAGCACGTGCTCATCACGATGGGCGTGAAGGGCTGCTACTGCGGCGACTGCGGGAAGGTGTTCCCGGCGAAGAAGGTGAAGGCGGTCGACTGCGTCGCCGCAGGCGACACCTTCAACGGCGCATTCGCGGTGGCGCTCGCGGAAGGGCGGCCCGTCGCGGATGCGGTCGCCTTCGCGCAGAAGGCGTCCGCGATCTCCGTCACGCGTCCCGGCGCGCAGGCGTCCGTGCCGTACAGGCGAGAGGTCGTTTAGGTTTGAGGACAGAAGACGAAAGACAGAAGACAAAGGAGAAAAGAAGATGTACTATTGCAGCAACTACACGCTGGCCGTCGCCTTATGTGTCGTCACCATGTTCTGCTGGGGCAGCTGGGGCAACACCCAGAAGCTGGCTGGGAAGACCTGGCGCTTTGAACTGTTCTACTGGGACTACGTGATCGGAATCGTCCTCTTCTCGCTTCTTGCTGGATTTACGATGGGATCGTCCGGCGGTGGCGCGTGGAGCTTCGTCGAGAACCTCAAGTCAAGTTCCACGTCGCAATGGATTTGGCCGTTCCTCGGCGGCATCGTCTTCAACGCCTCGAACATCCTCCTTTCCGCCGCGATCGCCGTGGCGGGAATGTCGGTGGCGTTCCCCGTCGGCGTCGGGCTCGCGCTTGTGGGTGGAACGGTTGCCAACTGGTTTGTCGACGGGAAGGGCAATCCGTACCTGATCTGGATCGGCCTCGCGGTCATCGTCGCTTCTATCGTCTGCAATGCGCTTGCGTTCAAGGCGAAGCAGACGGCGTCTGGCGGCGCGTCCGACGCATCGTCCGTGAAGAAGGGGCTTTTCCTCGCGATATTCGCCGGCCTTCTCATGAGTTGGTTCTCGCCGCTGGTCAATCGCGTTGTCGACATGGGCTTCACGAATCCCGCGCCGGCCGATGGGCGCATGACGCCCTACACGGCGTTCTTCGTGTTCACGCTCGGCGTTCTGGCGTCCAACTTCGTGTTCAACACGATCATGATGAAGAAGCCTGTCTCGGGTGAGCCGGTGAACGGCGCCGACTGGTTCAAAGGCGGATTGCCCGTCCACCTCGTCGGCATACTCGGCGGCTGCATCTGGGCGACAGGCACGTTGCTCTCGTTTGTCACCGCCGGCACGGCGGGCGCGGCGATTGCCTACGCGCTCGGACAGGGCGCGACGCTTGTCTCGGCGCTTTGGGGAATCCTCGTGTGGAAGGAATTCAAGGGCGCTCCCAAGAAGTCGGGGGCGCTCAACCTCGCGATGATCCTTCTCTTCCTCGTCGGGCTCGCGCTCCTCGTCGCGGCAGGACAGTGAGGGTTTGCTCACAAATGGGATAGCCCATGAAAAGGGTTGCCGTTCTCATCTCGTGCGTAGCGTCCATCGCGGTGGCCGCCGTTGAACCGTGCAGGGTCAAGGTGGTGGACGACGAGAACGGCTGGCCGGTGCCGCTCGTGTTCCTCATCACCACCCACGGGCAGGTATACGTCACGGACAACGCCGGGGTGGCGGCGATCGACTCGCCCGAGCTCATGGGCCGCGAGACGTGGTTCACGGTGAAGAGCCACGGGTACGGAAGGAAGAAGGACGGCTTCGGCAACGCCGGATTCCGCTTCGTGCCGCGTCCCGGCGGCGAGCACGAGGTGAAGGTGACGCGCTGGCAGATCGCGAAGCGCCTCGGCCGCGTGGGCGGCGCGGGACTCTTCGCCGAAAGCCAGAAGTGCGGGCTGCACCTGGACGCCCGCGAGAGCGGCGAGTTCGGACGCGACAGCGTGCAGACCGCGCTCTACCGCGGGCGCGTGTTCTGGCTGTGGGGCGACACGAACATGCAGAACTACCCGCTCGGCATCTTCAACGTCACCGCCGCCACCACGCCCGCGCCGGCGTTCGCGCGTCCGGTGCCGCCCGTCGATCCGCAGTACCGGGGCTTCACGAACGAAAAGGGACGGTTGCGCGGCGTGATCAAACGGCAGGGCGGCGGGCCGATCTGGATCTTCGGTCTCGTCACGCTCACGGACGCGAAGGGCCGCGCGCATCTGTGCGGCGCGTGGAGCCAGATCAAGGAGTTCTGCACGCCCGAGAAGAACGGACTCTGCGAGTGGGACGATGCAAGCGAGAGCTTCACGATTGTCAAGACCGTCTGGACGCGCTCGCAGGAGCGTCCCAAGGCCCCGCGCATACCCGACGGCATGGTGTGTCGGCACCGTGACGCCAACGGGAAGAAATGGCTGCTTTTCGGCAATCCGTTTCCGTTTCTGCGGATTCCGGATTCGTACGAGGCGTATCTTGACGAGTCGAAATGGGGGAAGGTGGAGAAACCGAAAACGATCCGCGCGCGCGACGGGTCGGAGGTGACGCCGGCCGCCGGGCACATGGCATGGAGCGGTTACAGGAAGAAATACGTCGCGATCGTGCAGCAGAAGTTCGGGAAGCCTTCCGCCTTCGGCGAGGTGTGGTACGTGGAAAGCGCGTCACCTTACGGTCCGTGGGAAAACGCCGTCAAGGTGGTCACGCACGACAACTACACGTTCTACAACCCTGTGATCCACACGGAGGGGTGCGATCCCAATTCGTCCGTGCTGCTCTTCGGCGATGTTGAAATCGAGGGCGTGACGGTCGTGGGAGAGTCGAAAGGACTTTCGTTCTGGCTCTCCGACGACGGAGAGGAATGGCGCAAGGTTGGGGAACGGGGAATGGGGAACGGGGAACGGAGAGTGGACCTGCGCAAGGATTCACCGTCCGCGAAGTTCGTCAAGGTCGGCTTCGAGCCGGGCGTCGGCAAGAAGTCGCTATCGCTCAAGAAGATACTTGTGTACGGGAAAAAGCTGTATTGACCATCTGCGATTTTGCGGGGACGGGCGATGATTATAGTCCGGTAAGAGCGGATATTTGTATTGGTGGCAATGGTGGCATTTGAGCTCGTTGCAAAACCCGATGTGGCAAGGGCGCCCTCGCCCTTGCAGCAAGGCCGAGGCGGCCTTGCCACATCGTACACGCATGGTTTTGCAACTGCCTCATTTGTGAACAATCGCAATTGTGCCGACAAGTGTGCAAGTTATTGTTGAGCAACGACTTATTATGCGAGTCCGTCGCTGATTAGCGAGGATATGTCGACGAGCGCATCGAAATACGCATTTGCCTTGACAATCGGCAGAAGCCGGCCTTCGTAAACAAGTGCCGTCCGTACGGAGATTCCGCGAGGGATGGAAAGCCTGGCGACTTTTTCCATAACCTCCCTCTCGACCTCTTCCCCTATTTCGGCTTTTCGCTTTATCTCGACGACATACACCGACTTGCGCGTCTGGAGGAGGAGGTCGATCTGGCATCCGCCGTTTCTGGAACTCGTCTTGCGGAAGGGTGAGGCCGAAAGTATCGGGACAAGATACATCTGGAACGAAATCTGCAAATGCAGATTTCGTTCCACCGCCTTCGCAAGAAGCCTTACGAGCCGGTCACGCGGGACGCGTGACTTTACTCGATGAGCGGACGACCAACTGCGCGTCGAGAAGGATGGCGCGCGGGGCGAGGTCGGGGTTGCGGATGCGCTGGAGGAGCGATTCGACGGCGGTCTCAGCAAGCAGTTTCACTGGCTGGCGGATCGTGGTGAGCGGCGGGTTGAGCAGCTTCGCGATCTTCGCGTCGTCGAATCCGGCCACGCGCACCTTGTCCGGCACCTTGAAGCCGAGCGTCCCCAGCGTCTGGAGAAGCTGCGCCGCGAGCGGGTCGTTGCGGCAGACGAAGGCGTCCGGAACCGCTGCGCGACTCCAGCAGACCCTCGCGCTTCAGTTCCCGGAGCGCGCGCTCAACGGTCGGGCGGCTTGCGCCGAACCTGCGCGCGAGCGCCTCCTCGCTCGGGAAGCGTTCGTGCGATTCGTATTTGCCGTTCAGGATCTCGCGCTTGAGCGTATCCGCCACGGCAAGATATTTTGCGCTACGTTCGGTCACGGCGCAAGTATATCATTTCGTCGTATCGCCGTGGTTGCAGAAACGCCTCCACCGAGAAAAACCTGCCAATGCAGCTTTTTCGGCAAGGTGCGGAAAGAGTCGCAATTCTTTTGAGTTATTACGCGAGTGCGCCGCCAATCAGCGAGGATATGTCCACGAGCGCGTCGAAATAGGCATTTGCCTTGACAACCGGCACACTTCGGCTGAAGGGCGGCACTATCTCGACTTCGCTTGCTGCGTTTACCGACATGGTATGAGATGTCCTTCGCATTTCGGCACAGATGCCAGAAGAGGACGTTCTCGAGTTTGTGCCCGAGAGGTGTGATCGTTCCGCACCGTAATCGCACGCGGGTGTCGGGGTGGTTTTGGTGAGGGGCAACGGGCGAGACGCCCGTTGTCCCAGTAAGTCGGCGCACTTGCGCGCGGACGCGTAAAATGATATAATATCCACGCTGAAAAACAACACGAAAGCGCATAAATGGCAGACGAAGAAAAGACCGAAAAGAACATCGAACCAGAAGAGCCGCAGGTAGTGGCCGGCACGTTGGAGGACGTGGCCATCGAAGAGGAGATGAGCCGCGACTACATCGACTACTCAATGAGCGTGATCATCGGGCGCGCGCTCCCCGACGTGCGCGACGGCCTCAAGCCCGTGCATCGCCGGTCGCTGTTCGGCATGCACCGCCTGAACCTCGGCTCCGGGGTCAAGCACAAGAAGTCCGCGAACGTCGTCGGCGAGGTGATGGGCAAGTACCACCCGCACGGCGACTCGTCGATTTACGACACGATCGTGCGCATGGCGCAGGACTTCTCGATGCGCATGCCGCTCGTGGACGGCCACGGCAACTTCGGCTCCGTGGACGGCGACCCGCCGGCCGCGATGCGCTACACCGAGGTGCGCATGCAGAAGGCGGCCGAGGTGATGCTGGAGGACCTGGACAAGGACACCGTGGACATGGTGCCCAACTACGACGAGACGCTCACCGAGCCGTCGGTCCTCCCCGCGAAGCTCCCCAACCTCCTCCTCAACGGCTCCGCCGGCATCGCCGTGGGCATGGCCACCAACATCCCGCCGCACAACCTCGGCGAGCTGTGCGACGGCATCACCTACTATATCGACCACCGCGACTGCACGATCGACGACCTCATGCAGTTCGTGAAGGGGCCCGACTTCCCCACGGGCGCGCAGATCTGCGGACGCAACGGCATCATCGCCATGTACAAGCTCGGCCGCGGCCAGCTCTGCGTGCGCGGCCACGCCGAGATCGAGGAGTGGAAGAACGACCGCATGCGCATCGTGATCACCTCGCTCCCCTACCAGGTGAACAAGGCCGAGATGATCAAGCACGCGGCCGAGCTCGTGAAGGACAAGGTGATCGAGGGCATCAGCGACATCCGCGACGAGTCGAAGGCCGACGTGCGCATCATCGTGGAGCTGAAGCGCGACGCCCAGCCGCAGATCGTCCTGAACCACCTCTACAAGCACACCGAGCTGCAGACCACCTTCGGCGCGATCATGCTCGCGATCGACCAGGGGCGTCCGCGCATCCTCAACCTGAAGGACTTCTTCCGCTGCTACGTGAACCACCGCTTCGAGGTGATCACCCGCCGCACGAAGTTCGAGCTGAACAAGGCCGAGGCGCGCAAGCACATCCTCGACGGACTCCTCATCGCCATCGCGAACCTCGACGACGTGGTGAAGATCATCCGCGCGTCGAAGAACCGCGACGAGGCGAAGGTCAAGCTCGTCGAGGCATACGGCTTCACCGAGCCGCAGGTTAACGCGATCCTGGACATGCGTCTCTACCAGCTCACCGGACTCGAACGCGAGAAGCTGGAGGCGGAACTCGCCGCGCTCCTCGCCACGATCGCCGACCTGCAGGCCATCCTTGCGGACGCGGGACGCGTCTACGCGATCATCAAGGACGACCTCGCGGAGCTGAAGGAGAAGTTCGCGTCGCGGGAGGACGCGAAGCGCCGCACCGAGATCACGATCGACGAGAACGAGGTCTCGATCAAGGACCTCATCGCCGACGAGCCGTGCGTGATCACGCTCTCCAACCGCGGCTACGTTAAGCGCGTGCCGCTCACGGAGTACAAGGAGCAGAACCGCGGCGGACGCGGCGTGAAGGGCGCGCAACTGAAGGAGGAGGACTTCCTCCGCCTCGTGTTCGTCGCCGAGACGCACGACTCGCTCATGTTCTTCACGAACACGGGCCGCCTCTTCCTCAAGGACGCCTACGAGATCCCGGAGGCCGCGCGCACGAGCTTCGGCAAGCCGCTCGTCAACTTCCTCAACCTCCAGCCCGGCGAGCAGGTGCTCCAGCTCCTGCCGATCCGCAGCTTCGAGGGCGACGTGGACGTGATGTTCGCGACGAAGAACGGCACGGTGAAGAAGACGCTTCTCGGCGACTTCAAGAACGTCAACCGCAACGGCATCCGCGCGATCAACATCGACGAGGGCGACGAACTCGTGGAAGTGCGCCTCGTGAAGCCGGGCGAGGACGTGGTCATGATCACGCGCAACGGCATCGGCACGCGCTTCAACTCGGACGAGGTGCGCCGCATGGGCCGCGCGGCCGGCGGCGTACGCGGCATCTCGCTGCGCGCGGGCGACGCGGTCTGCTCGCTCGACGTGGTGGACGACGCGAAGACGCTCCTCGTCATTTCATCCGATAATTACAAATATACCTATGGTAATTGTGGCTGGTATATTCTCTAATAGAGAGTTGGGCTTTATCTGAACAAGTCCTTCTCTCTTTATTGAATCATTATTAGGCATTTATTTCCTCTTCTTTTTCTCCTTTT
>CADCOC010000021.1:0-27446 GCA_902802945.1 uncultured bacterium
ACACGTATGTCAGCAACAATCCGGGACAGGTGACGTTTGCATCTGGCGCAACCATTGCGGTCGATCTGGGCGGGCGCACGTTCGGACAGGGCAAGACGAAGGTTGTGAATTGGAGCACCCCGCCGACCGATGTGAGGTTCGTCCGTGGCGTGACGGCCCAGAGCGATATCAAGTTCAAGGCGAAGGACGACGGCCTCTACGCCTCTCGTCCAGTCGGAATGATGATATTGGTGAGGTGATCAGATGAAAACATTGACCATTGCCGTATTTGCAGCATCCTTGTTTGCCGGAACGGCGGCGGGCGGTGTGGAGTTCAACTCCAACTGGCCGGTCAAAGGCAAGCGGGTGATCAACATCAACACCGTGGTGCGCGTGAACCAGATCGAGGTGTCGCGCACGGCCAACAGGGGCAAGGACGAGGCGCACAAGCACACGGTAGAGGCGGTCGAGACGTTCCGCAAGGCGGTGGCGGACGCCATCCCCGAGGCGAAGGTGACGTGGTCGTTCTCGTGGCGGGCGCTGCAGGATCAGCGTCCCAACTACGTTGCCATCCGCAAGCGCGTGGTTGAATATCACCGTCAGTACGGCGACGAGATCACGTTCATCCCGGGCGCGTACTTCGCGCCGATGTACAACTCGCGCGCACAGACGAACCGCGACATCCACGACGGACTGAAACTCGTGGGCGAGATGGTCGGCGGCGGGTACCGTCCCCGCAGCATCGTCGCAGGGTTCCTCGCGGCGGACAACCTCCGCTTCCTTGCGGAAGAGGAGAACATCCACGTCGCGCAGGGTACGATCTGGAGCCAATACGGAATCGACTGCGGCGATGGCGACGGATCCATCAGCTATCCGTACTATCCGAGCCGTGAACACGTCTGCAAGCCCGCGCAGGGCAAGGCGGACTTTATCGACTGCGTGAACCTCGACGGCTGGACGATGGATTTCCTCTGTGCCCGCAAGTTCGGCGGCAATAGCCGTACGGGCGTGGGGCCCATCGAAACCTACAATAGGATGGGGCTTGAGAACGGGCTCAAGGAGTCACTTGCGGTCGTCCGCTCGCACTTCGGCGACAACTTCAAGCGCAACGGCGTCGGTTGGATCGTCGTCAACTGGGAAATCTGCCTCGTGAAGCAATTCAAGCCGGAGGTCACCGCCATGATGACCTCGTGGTTGAGGGAAATACGTAAGGAGTTCCCGGACGCCATCGTTCCGCTGATGAGCGAGTTCGGCGAGGCGTGGCGCCGCGAGAACCCGAACAACGACAAGCTGGCCTACCGCTTCGTCGAGCGAGGCACAGGCCTGCCCAAAATCTGTTCAGAGGCGAACCTTGAGATACGCTGGTACATGAACCGCAAGTTCCGTCTGGCGACGCTGCGCGACTGGACGAAAGACGAGCCGGAAATGATCATTGACTTCACGCGCTACGACATGCCCGCGAAGGAGCCAGCCGATGCCTCCGCGAAGAAGCCTACGCGCAACTGGAGCCTTGTCAACCGCATCAACCAGAAGCGGCGTCGTCCCGAGGATGCGCCGATCCCGCTCTCGGCGCTTACTGAAGAGGAGCGGCGACTTGTTGAGGAGTATTACCAGAAACCTCAATGACCCTCAGGCGGGAGATTTGGCCCAGAGAAAAGAACAGGAATTATTTAGAAATGACTACGAGAAGAGATTTCATCGGTACAATGGCGGCGGTGGGAGCGTACACGGCGGTTCCGCATGGATTCGCGGCGGGAACGGAGAATGTTTCGCTGCCTCTCCCAACTGACGCGCAGAGGCGGTGGGCGGACATGGAACTCGGCATGTTCTTCCACTTCGACATCCAGATATACAGGCCGCGCTGGAATTTCCGCAGCTGGAAGGACTATCCAGACCCCGCGCTGTACAACCCCGTGAAGCTTGACACCGACCAGTGGATGGAGGCGGCGAAGGCGATGGGGGCGAAGTACGTTGTCTTTGTGGCGAAGCACTGCAGCGGATTCCTCCAGTGGCAAACCGACCTCTATCCGTACGGACTCAAGCAGGCGGCGTGGAAGGGCGGCAAGGGCGACCTCGTCAGGGATTTCGTCGAAAGCGCGCGTCGGAACGGGTTGTTGCCCGGCCTGTACGCAAGCGTCTCGACGAACAGCTTTCTCGGCGTCGACAATCCAGGGCTCGTTAAGGCGAAGGGATGGCTTGGCGAGCCTTCCCCGGAAACGCAGAAGTGCTATGCGAAGGTGTGCGAAGGCATGGCCGAGGAACTGTACTCGCGCTATGGCGAACTCTTCGAGATCTGGTTCGACGGCGGTGCGCTGGCACCGGAGAAAGGCGGCCCCGACCTTCTCCCGATCATCGAGAAGCACCAGCCCAATGCAATCCTCTTCCAGGGGCCCGCGCAGGCCAGAAACAACATCCGCTGGGTGGGCAACGAGCGCGGCGTCGCGCCCTATCCGTGCTGGGCAACCGGCAGGGACGTCACGCAATCGGACGGAACGAAGGAGGAGAAGGGTGAAAGTTTCTCCGGAACGCCGGACGGTCTCAAGTGGATGCCCGGCGAGTGCGACGTCCCGCTTGGAGACGGCAAGTGGTTTTGCACGATGCACCAGAACCGGCCGTACTGGACGATGGACTATCTCGTCAACATGTACGACCGCTCCGTGGGGCGCAACTGTAACCTCCTTCTCAACGCCGCGCCGCAGCCGGACGGGCACATTGCCGAGAACGAGATGAAGATCTACGCCGAGTTCGGGCGGCTCATCAAGGGACGCTACGCCAACAAGATCTGCGCGACAGAGGGCGAGGGCAATCGCGTGGAACTTGCAATCCCGAAGGACAAGGGCCCTGTAAACCAGGTCATCCTGATGGAGCGCATCGAGCGCGGCGAGCGCGTGAGGGAGTTTGCGCTGGAGGCGCAGCTCGGTGATGGCGGATGGCGCGAAATCTACAAAGGCTCCTGCATCGGGCACAAGCACATCGTCCGCTTCGACAAGATCGAGGCGTCCCGCCTGCGCCTCTCGGTCTCCAAGTCCGCCGCGACGCCTCTCATCCGTGACTTCTCGGCATACTGTAACTGAAGGGGATTGTTGTATGATTAAACAAATGGGTATTGCCGCGTTGACGGCGTTCGTCGCGGCGCAGGGAGCGTTCGCGGGTCTGCGCGAGGACTTCGCCTCGCCGCAGGTGGCGGCGAGAATGAACACGGGGCCGTTCCTCTGGATGCACCAGTCGGATGGTGAGGCGCGTCTGCGCGAATACGTACGGGTGATTGCGGAGAGCGGACAGGGCGTTTTGACGTTCGAGTCGCGTCCGCACGATGACTGGATGGGCGAGTCCTGGTGGCGGGACGTGGGTTTCGTCATCGACGAATGCCGCAAGTGCGGCGTGAAGGCGATGATCTACGACGACTACTGGTTTCCGAGCCAGTGCTTCGGTGCGATGTTCCCGATTCCGCGCGAATTCCAGTGCCGTGACGTTAAGGCCGAGGTGTTCGAGCGCGGCAAGGCGCCGGGCCGGGTTGAGAACGAGATCGCCCGCGTGACGGCGAAGGAGACGGAGATGGGAGCGTTCTCGCTCGGCTCCGACGGCGACAAGGTCATCGTCTATTCGTGGTTTGTCGCCGATCCGATGCACGTGACGGGGCTTCCGCGCGGACGCGGGCTTCCGACGGTGAACGGTCTCGACGAGGCTGCTGTCGATTGGTTCATCGGAAAGTTCTACCAGCCGTACTGGGACCGCTACCGCAAAGCGTTCGAGGATGGTACGATCATCGGCTACTTCTTTGACGAATCCTACACCAAGGGCTGGTGGGGGCCGGCGCTCGAAAAAGAGCTTGCCGCGAGGGGCGAGGATGTCGGCGAGCTTCTGACGGCGCTCAAGTTCCGCCTCTCCGACCCGGAGGCGCAGGCGCGCGCCCGCTACCGCTTCCTCGACGCGCGCGTGGAGACGTGGGGGCGCACCATGTACGGACGCCACAGCGACTGGTGCGCGAAGCACGGCGTCTTTTCCAGCGGACACTTCTTCGAGCACGGCAGCACGCACTACGACCTTACGTTTTCGGGCGGAAACGTGATGCAGCTTCTGAAATACGTCGATGTGCCCGGAGTAGATATGGTCTGCGGAATGTGGACTCCCGCGCACCGCGCAGACGATAGGCGGAGACTCGAGAGCGGGCAGATCCCGAAGTACGCTTCGTCCGTCGCGCACGTCTATAACCGCCACGGCGGACTCAACTGGAGCGAGGTGTTCGGGGCGTACGGGCAGGGGCTGACGTATCCCGACATGAAGTGGGCCTGCGACACGCACCAGAGCCAGGGATGCTGTTTCATGATTCCGCATTCGTTCAACCCCCGAGCTCCGCTCGACAGGGACTGTCCCCCGTACTTCTACAACGGCGGCTACGAGCCGAGGTTCCCGCTCTTCCGCGTGTGGGCCGACTACAACAACCGATGCGCGATGCTGCTCTCCAGTGGGGAGCACGTCTGCCATGTCGCGCAGTGTATGCCGGGATTGAGCCGGCACGCGGGTCGCGCGATCGATCCGGACGCATTCGCCTGCGCGCTCCAGGACATCCAGCTCGACAACGACTTCTTCGACTATGCGGCGGTGGAAAACGCGATCATCTCCGCGGAGGGCCGCGCTCCGTCGCGGCCCTGCCTGCGCGCCAAGAACGGCAGAGAACGTTACGAAGTCCTCGTGCTTCCGGCGGCGGAGTACGTCCCGTTCCCCGTGCTGGAGAAGGCGCTTGCGTTCGCGAAGGCGGGCGGCGTGGTGGTGGGGTACGGCATTCGGCCTTCCAACACGCCGACGCGCGGGAAGTCGGCGGAGGATGCACGGCGCATCTTCGACGAAATCTTCGCGCAGCGGAAGGCTCTCTTCATCGACGGCGAGCCGGACGGCGAGAGGTTGGCGAAGGCGCTGTCGCCGTTCGTCGTGCGGGAGTTCGATCTTGAGGGAATCTCCTTCAAAGACCGGAAAATGCTCGCCGTGAACCGATGCGAGAAAGACGGCAATGCAATCCTCTTCATCGCCAACCAGGACGTTCGGAGAAGGCGCGACTTCGGCATCCGCGCCGTGTGGCCGGCGGAACGCGCCGAGCTGTGGAATCCAATGCAGGGGACAGTGGAGCGTCCAGCGGTCGAGAACGGGCTTGTGAAGATTGCGCTGGAGCCGAACGAGTCGGTGTTCGTGGTGTGGCCGTCTTCGGAATGTAGCCGTGTAGAACATGTAGAACGTGTAGATATTGCCCCGGTGGTAGGGCGCGGCGTCCTCGACGCGCCGCAAGATGGTAGGGCGTGGATTCCAGACGCGCCGCAAGATGGGAAGGAGGTTTCCGTTGCCGTGAAGGAGTCCGTGACGCCAGTTGTGGTCGAGAATGGTCCGGAATATGCGCGGGCGATGGAGACCGTGAAACCGCTCGACGGAGCGGAGTGGATCTGGCATCCGGTCGATCCAAAGGCGAAGGGAAAGGTGATGTTCCGCTCGCACATTGACGTGGCGGCGTCGGCGACGGCGGAGCTCGTATTCGCCTGCAGCGATCGGGCGGAGGTGCGGGTGAACGGAGTCCGCGTGGCGGTGCAGACGGGCGGCGCGGAGCCGTACTTCTACGGTTGGAGCAATCCCGCAACGGCGAAAATCGCGTTGAAGGCGGGACGCAACGAGATCGAAGTCGAGGCGGTGAACCGGCACAACAGCGAAACGAAGCACCAGAGAGACACGGGATTCGTCGCCGCGTTCACGTGGAACGGCGGGGCATTGCGCACGGATGCCGCGCGTTGGGAGGTGGCGCGTCCGGGAGGGAAGTTCGTGAAGCCGCGTGCCGTGAAGAAGTTCGGGCAACGCCCATGGGGGCGCTGCATGCTGGGTCCGACGAAAAGCCCGTATAAGGAGAGCGTTTCAACGGAACTCAAGTTCACGCTTCCTCCCACGGTAGGGCGGGGCGTCCTCGACCCGCCGTCCAAATCGGGGGTGCGCGTGTATTTCGTATGCGACGGCACGGAGGGCGAGAACAGCGCGGCACTCACGGTGAACGGCGCGTTCGCCGGCGGCTTCATCGGCGCGCCGTACCGGCTCGACATCACGAAGTGGGTCAAGCCAGGCGCAAACACGCTGGAGGCGAAGCCGTTCCGCCTGAAGTATCCAAAAATCGTGGTGGCGGAATAGACTTTAACGTCCCCATTGTCCCCATTGTCCTCAAAGTCCTCAGTCGGTTATTTCCGTTAAGGACGGTGGTAGCTCCGAACCGCGAAAATATGCGAGGTAATTTCAAAACCTCTCTGAACAGGGGTTTGATGAGGCTATGAGCGGGTGCGTGCCTGTGAAATCACCGAAGGTCACGTTCGGGTGGAAATGCGGCTTCGCGAGGAAATGCGCGGACGCTGGATTGGCCGAGGCAGGCGGGCGGCGTGCCATGTTGGCAGAACTCGCGGAATCCGGACTTGACGCAAAAAAAATCTGTTATGATATTGTTCGTCGAGAGCATACCAGAACAGGACAAGAGAAAGGCGAATAACTGTGAAAGAGAAAGTCATGCAAGGAAAGCCGTATGGGGGAAATCCGCACGTACGGTTTGACGAGGGGGCGGGCGCTCCGAGACATTCGGGGCGTTCCGCTCTACTCTACATGTTTGAATTGATGCGCCGCTGTGTCGCGATCGGAGCGGCAGCGGTCGCTTTCTCCGCCATTGCGTCGCAGGACCGGATGCGCGAGGATTTCGCTTCGCCGTCAGGCGTCGTGCGCGAAAACACCGGGCCGCTCTTCTGGCTCCACGGCACTGAGTCGGAGGTCAGACTGCGCGAATACGTCCGGCGCGTCGCGGAGAGCGGACAGGGCATGCTGACAATCGAGTCGCGTCCGCACAAGGAATGGATGAAAGAAGGCTGGTGGCGAGATGTCGACATCGTGCTGGACGAATGCCGCAGGCGCGGCTTGAAGCTGATTGTGTTCGACGACTACTTCTTCCCGAGCCAGTACATGGGCGGCAAGTTCCCCATCCCTAAGGAATACAGCTGCCACGACGTGAGGGGCAAGGTTTACGCGCACAGCGCAGCGCCAGCGAAGGCGTCCAACGAAGTGGCCCGCGTCACGGTGCGGGAGGTCGGCAAGGGCGTGTTCAAGCCCTGTTCAGACGGAGAAAAGACGATTGTCTATACGTCCAGCGTTGTGCGACGGGCCATGGTGAACGGACTTGACGAGGCTGCGGTTGACTGGTTCCTGGAGAATTTCTACGCGCCGTACTGGAAGCGGTACCGCTCGGCGTTCGAAGACGGCACTATCATCGGCTTCTTCTTCGACGAGCCATTCTCGGCGTCATGGTGGGGACCGGCTCTCGCGGACGAACTGGCTGCACGTGGCGACGATCCGGGCGAACTGCTTACCGCCTTGAAGTTCCGTTTGGCAGACCCCGAGTCGCAGTCCCGCGCCCTCTACCGCTACCACGACGCGCGCGCCGAGACGCTGGGACGCACCATGTACGGACGCCAGAGCGAATGGTGCAGGAAACACGGCGTGTTTTCGAGCGGACATTTCTTCGAGCACGAGGAGACATATTACCATCTCACCATGGGAGCCGCCGGCGACGTGATGCGGATGCTCAAGTACGTGGAGGTGCCGGGCGTAGATCTCGTGTGCCGCCAGTACTATCCCAATCAGCGCCAGATGAAGAGCTTCCAGATCGCGTACGGCCAGATGCCGAAGTACGCCTCTTCGGCCGCGCACGTGTACAACCGCCACAACGGCTTCAACTGGTGCGAGATCTTCGGTGCGTACTTTCAGGACCTCACCTACCCGCAGATGAAGTGGATGTGCGACTGGCATCAGTACCAGGGCTGCTACTGCCTCATCCCGCACTCGTTCAATCCGCAGTCGCCGTTCGACAAAGACTGTCCGCCGTACTTCTACAACGGCGGCCACGAACCGCGTTATCCGCTATTCCGCGTGTGGGCGGACTACAACAACCGCTGTGCACTTCTGCTCTCGAATGGTGAACACGTCTGCCACGTGCTCCAGTGCGTCCCCGGCATAAGCTACCACGTGGGCAAGACCATCCGCCCCGAGATGTTCGCGTTTGCGCTGCAGGATGCACAGCTCGACGGCGACTGGGCCGGATACGACGTGGTGGAGACCGCTCAGATCGCGAAGAATCCCCGTACGGGGCGTCTTGCCCTGCGCACGCTGAACGGCAAAGAGCATTACGACGTCCTGTCGCTGCCGGCAACGGAATACGTGCCGTTCGCCGCGCTCGAGAAGGCGCTCGCATTCGCGAAGGCGGGCGGTGTGGTGGCAGGCTACGGCATCCGTCCGTGCAAGACGCCCACGAAAGGCAAGACGTCGGACGACGTGAAACACGTGGTGGACGCAATCTTTGCGCAGCCCACGGCCGTGTTTTTCAAGGGCGAACCTGATGGCGCTGCAGTGCGCACCGCGTTCGCGAAGCCGCATCCCGACGGCGAACCGCTTGTTCGGCGCCATTTCGACTTCGCCGGTCTTGTGCCGGATGACGCCGCGATGCTCGCCGTCGACCACTACGAGAAGGACGGCAAGAAAATCATTTTCATTGCAAACCAGGACATCGTGCGCAGGCGCAAACTGTCGCTCAGGAGCAAATGGCCGGCCGAGGAGGCCGAGCTCTGGGATCCGATGCAGGGCACGGTCGAGAAGCCAGAGGTGGAGAACGGAATGGTGAAGCTCACGCTCGAACCGTCGCAGTCGATGTTCGTAGTGTGGCCGTGCGGCGGTCGTGGGGCGACCGCCCTACCGGCGGCAGATGTCAGGGCGCGCGCGCCGCTCCCCCGCGTGAATATGCCCAACGGGAGACTGGTCTCGGCGACCGTGAAGGAGATCGTGACTCCCATGGCTGTGACCGGCGAGGCGTGCAGCGAAAATGCGGACCTTGAATATGCGCGATGGATATGGCATCCGGTCGATCCGGAGCGGGAGGGCAAGGTGACGTTCCGTGCGAAGATCGACTCCGTAGGCGAAGCCGAGGCGCGGATCGTGTTCGCCTGCGACAATTCGGCGACGGTGTTCGTGAACGGGAAAGAAATCGCGCGGCAGAATACCGCGCGGGGTACGGACCTATACGGCGGCTGGCGGGCTATGACGCGGGCGCGCTTCATGTTGAAGGCCGGACGCAACGACATCGTCGTCCATGCCGAGAATACAATTCCGGGCTTTGCGGGCTTTATCGCTTCGATCGTGTGGCCGGAAGGGAACATGGCCACGTGCCTCTCGTTGGGCGGAGGCAACAAGACGCTCAAGCTCGACAGCGAGTGGACGGTCGAGCGCGAGGGCGAGGCGCCCGTGAAGCCGCTCGTGCTGGCGCGCTACGGTGGAAGTCCCTGGGGACGTCTAGGCAAGGGCGGAAGCGTCACGGCGAGTCCGTATTCGGAGAGCGTCGCGACGGAACTTGCGTTCACGCTTCCCGCGCTGGGCGCGGGCGAACGGGTGTATCTCGCGTGCGACGACGTGGAGGGCGAGAAGAGCGCGGCGATCACCGTGAACGGTGCGTACGCGGGCGGCTTCATCGGCGCGCCGTACAGGCTCGACATCACGAAGTCCGTAAAGCCCGGCGCGAACACGCTGGAGACGAAGCCGTTCCGCCTGAAGAACCCGCGCATTGTGCTCGTCAAATAGGGGAGAACCGATGGGGGAGTCCGAGGGTCAGACCCCATTGGTGGAGTAAGAGTGGTGGAGTGACGGAATATTTGGTAAACTGTTCGCCATGCGACGCCCAAGGAACTTTCAAACGGACAGATGCTACCACCTGGTAAAAAAGCGAACTTTTTTCACGCGTAGCCTTGCGCCACCGTCCGAGATTTGATAAACTGTGAGCCATCAAGCCGCCAGACTCGGTCTAAGCGGTGCAGAGCCTTGGCCGTGAGGCCAGGGCTCTTGCAGTTTTAAGAGAGCCATGAAAAGAACAGTCGCATACATAGACGGTTACAACCTCTACTACGGTATCCTAAAGGGGACACCGCACAAGTGGCTTGATCCTGTCCGCCTTGTCAAGGCACTTCTACGCGATGACCACGAACTCGTTTCTGTCAAGTACTTCACTTCGCCCGTGAAGACATATCCGCACGACGGCGCCGCGCTTGATCGCCAGAAAGTCTATATGCAGGCTTTGTCCACTCTTCCGAATGTCGAGATTATACAGGGGTTCTACCGCAAGGATGCCGTGTTGATGCCCGTGCATGAAACGGAGTGCAAGGTTTGCCCCACGGCAAAGGGCGGCTTGATAAAGGTCGTGAAGCTCGAAGAGAAGCGCACGGACGTGAACATCGCCTCCGCCATGCTCCTTGATGCTTTCAACGACAAAGCGGACGTATTCGTTCTTGTGAGCGGGGATACAGACTTCATCGCGCCCGTGAGCATTGTCCGCAAGGACTTCAAGAAAACCGTCATCGTATTCAATCCAAGGGAAAGCACATCGTGGCTTCACGACTATGCTTCTTATTACCGCGACATTCCCCGCGATCTTCCGGCGCAATGCCAACTCCCCGACACAATCCCATACGGAAAGCGTGGCGACCGCTTCATCCATCGCCCGCCCGCTTGGCAGTAGCCATCCACATCCACCCGTTCCGCGCCGTGATATTACAGTGCGGAACGGCCAATTTTGGCAAAAGGGATGATTATTGCCGCAACCTGTTCACAATGCGGCAGCATGATCTACACGTTCTACATGTTCTACACGGCTAAAAACAAAAGCGGAATCTAAAGCAACCCCCACCTCGTTCCGCACCGTAATATCGCAGCCCTCGCTGCCCATCACGAGCGGCGGCACGAGATAAGGAAAATGTGTCTTTCATGTTCGTTGGACGACAAGATCAGATTGAGCAACTTGCCTCCAGTGGAGGACGACGGATTCTTTGACGCGATCATCAGGTTCAAGGACTTGCTTGGAATCTAAATCGAACAAGACTTTGGGTTCAACTAAAACGAAAAATCAAGTTTAGTTGACCCCAAAGTGCCACGATTCGCTGACTTAAGGTTCAACTAAATTGGAAAAACGGGTTTAGTTGACCCCTAACTCGCTTGCGCTTCGAGTCGTAACCGGTCACTCACCTGCATTTGCCAAAAAACTGATACTAGTAGGTCCCTATCGGGGAAGCGGCGCTCTCGCCGCTTCAAATCAGGAAGCGACAGGAGTGTCGCTTCCCCGAAAGGGGACGCATTTTTCGTACTCTTTTGGAGGGATGCAGATGTGTGACCGGTTACTTTGAGTCGCGATTCTTCCATTCAGGTACTTCCATGACGGCGGCTATTTTGCTATAATGAACTGCAAACGGTCATAAACAAGGAGACTCAACGATGAAGCGACACATATTTATTTTAACGGAGGCGGTAGGTGCCGTAATGCGCGCCGTGATTGCAGGGGCGCTTTTGACATTCGGATTCGCAGCAAGCGGCGCGTTTGTATGGGACGCTACAAAGGATGGCCATCTGATGACGGCGACGAACGACACGTTGCTGTTCAAGGGCGTGAAGCTCGCGGACGTGCGTCTCGCGAAGTGCTGTTTCAACAAGGCACGGCGCGTACGCGCGGATGGTACGCGCGCGATGAGCCAGGGTGACGGCAGTATCTGCCACGCGCGCCGCCTGGACGACGGAAATGCCCTGGAGGTGCAGTGCCAGCTGTTCGACTGCGGCTACACGAAGTGCGTGAAGCTGCGTCTCTCCCAGCGCGGCGACGACGTGACGGGACGCATCCTATACGCCAAGTACTGCACGAAGAGGGGTTTTTCGGACGTGGTGGGTGCGGACTTCGACGTCCTGGACAACACCGCCCCGCAGCCCGCGTACTCCGTGTTGCCGAACGGGCGCGTCACGAACGGCTACAACGTCGACTGGCTCGCCCTGCGCGAGGTCGGATCGGCGGAGGACAACATCCCCGACGCCTCCAGCGGCGTGATGCCGACGGACAAGGTGACGGAGTGGATGGAGAACGCGGTCGATCCGGACGCGTGGGCGAAGTGGCGCAACGCGCATCCCGCCCCGTTCCACCTTTTCGGCGAGGACCGCCAGTACGCGGTACGCAACAACATCGTGCCCGCCCACTGGCTCGCAAAGGGCAATCACGCGGCGGAACGCTTCCACGGCGTCGCGCAGCCGGGCGAGTTCTATCCGTTCCAGGTATGCGTCGCGTCGGAGAAAGCACGCACGCTCCGCTGGAACGCGAAGACCGACCTCAAGGTGAGCCGCATCACGCCGGAAACGTGCGCGGTCGCCGCGAAGGGCGTGAAGCCGATCTGGGTGATGGTCGACATCCCGAAGGACGCGGCGGGCAAGACGCTGAAGGGCGAGGTGTGCGTGGAAGATGCGGCGGACGCCGCTCGCGCGTCCATCCCGTTCGAGATCGAGGTAAAGGGCGACGTGCTGGAGGATGGCGGCATCGGCGACGCCTGGCGTCTTGCGCGCCTCAAGTGGCTCAACTCCGACATCGGACGCGAGGACACGGTGACGAAGCCGTACGAGCCGGTCGTCGTCGACCCGGCTCGCCGCACGGTAAAGATTCTCGGACGCGAGCTGGTGCTGGGCGAAGACGGCCTGCCCGCGCAGATCGTCTCGTATTTCAGCGGCTCCAACGCGCGCATCGTCGAGAAGGGAATGAACCTCCTCGCCGCGCCGGTGAAGTTCTGCGAAACGGCCGGGCGGGCAGACCTCTGCCCGCCATCGGCGGCGGCGGTCGCGGGGCGACCGCCCTACCAGTTCGCCTTCACCGAATGTACGCCCGCCCACGCGGCGTGGAAGTCGGAAGCTAAGATCGCGGGTGGCATCACGCGTATCGTCGAAGGAAGCATCGACTTCGCGGGGGCGTGTCAGTTCCGCATCCGCCATGTGGGCGGCAAGGTTCCGCAGGCGTCGTTTGAAGTCGCCATGCCGGCGAGCATCGCGCGGTTCCGGGAGGGATTTGGAATCAACGGCGGCGTCTTCCCGGAGGGGAAGGTTGAGCAGAAATGGGATGCGAACCTCAACCGCGACGCGTTGTGGATGGGCAGCATCAACGGTGGCATCGTCGTGCGCTTCAAGGGCGCGAACTACAGGCGGCCGCTCATCAACGCCTACTATGCGTGGCAGAAGCTGAAAATGCCCGAAAGCTGGGCGTCCGGCGGCGGCGTGATGTCGCTCGAGAAAACCGCCGACGTGGCGACGATCCGCGCGGTTGGGAAGGACGCACCGGAGGGCGCGGAATGGAACTTCGACATCTACATCACGCCGTTCCACAAGCTCGACATGAAGACGCACCTCGGCGACAGGTACTGGCACCTCAGCCAGCGGCGGTCCGAACTCGACACGAAGAAGATTCGCGCGGCGGGCGCGACGGTCGTGAACCTCCACCACAACACGATCTGGAATCCGTACATCAACTATCCGTACAACGACGTCAGTGGCCCGCT
The DNA here is from genome assembly GCA_902802945.1 of uncultured bacterium. Classification (GTDB taxonomy): domain Bacteria; phylum Verrucomicrobiota; class Kiritimatiellia; order RFP12; family UBA1067; genus RUG572. The sequence goes on from CADCOC010000021.1 coordinate 13,377, forward strand.
TCTCAAGAAGGCCGTGAAGGACGCCCATGCGGCGGGGCTTCTCCTGAAAGTCTACTACACGACGCGCGAGCTGACGCAGAACCTGCCCGAGTTCTTCGCGCTCAAGTCGCTCGACGGCGAGGCGCTCCTGACGCGCGACGCGTCCGTGCCGGGCTGGCCCTGCACGAATAGGAATGGCCCGCATCCGTGGCTGCGCGAACACGTGGGGCTCGACATTCTCCCCGCGTGGCGCGAGAACGTGCGCTTCCCGCAGGCGTATCCGCCCCGCCTCGACCTTGCCGTGATCACGACGCCCGATACGCGCTGGGACAACTTCTACCTCGAGGGACTCGACTACCTCGTGCGCGAATACGGTATCGACGGACTCTACATCGACGACACGGCGCTCACCGGCGAGTCGATGCAGCGCGCGCGTCGCATCCTCGACCGCGACGGAAAGCGTCGCCTTGTCGACAACCACAGCTGGAACCACCACGATCCCCGCGCCGGAAGCGGCAACACGAACCTCGCGTTCATCGACCTCTATCCCTACTTCGATTTGCTCTGGCGCGGCGAGGGCTTCTACAATAACACGCCGTCCGACTTCTGGCTGATCGAACGCTCCGGCATCGCGTTCGGCATCGCAGGCGAAATGCTTGGAAAGGGCAACCCGTTCCGTGGGCTGCTCTTCGGCATGACCGACCGTGCCGGATGGGGCGGTGGTCCGGCCGGGCTCTGGAAGTTCTTCGACGAGGTGAAGCTCGGCGACATGGAACTTGTCGGCTGGTGGGACGACGAATGCCCCGTTAAGGTGTCAGGTTCAGAAGAGATCAAGGCCAGCGTGTGGAAGGGTAAAGGCGACGCTGTGCTCGTTGTTGCCAACTTCTCGAAGGAGCCGCGCACTGCGACGATCGCATTCGACGCAAGGAGGCTCGGCTTCGACGGCGCCAAGACGAAATGGACGCAGCCGGAAATAGCGGGCGTGCAAAAGTCCGCCGCCGCGCCGGACCTCACCGCGCCGGTAACGGTTCCCGGCGAGAAGGGATTCATCCTTTACGCAGATAGCAAGTGATGTGCAAAGGTTGTTTTAGGGCGGGGGATTTGCTATAATTTCCGCCGTTGAAAACCCTTATCAGAAAGATTCAGCAACAAAATGGAGATTGATATGAAGCAAAAGTTTGTTGTCGGCCTGGCCGTACTTGGCCTCGCAGGATTGTTTTCGATGTCTGCATTGGGCGACGGGCCGAATCAGACGTTCTCGTGCGACACGGGGGCATACGTGCCGTTCGATGCCAAGACGACCGTAACGGTAGCATGTCCTGACGCCGCAGCGGCAAAGTGGGTTGGCGACCATTTCGCCGAATGGTTCAGCACCAACGCGCCAGTAGTTAGGGCGGTAGCGTCAGGTGCCGACATCCCTGGAGGCAACGAGGCATACACTGCAAGCGCAGATGGAACCGGCGTGAAGATCGCTGCGAACACGCTCACTGGTGCGCGGTGGGCAGCGTACACGTTGCGCCAGCTCGTCATCGCGAAACGCGGCACGTTCAAAACCGAGGGGTACCTCCTCCCGAAGCTCACGATTGAGGACCGTCCGCACCTCGCGTTCCGCGCGATCCACCTGTGCTGGTTTCCTGAAGTGCGTCCGCAGCAGATGGAGCGCTCGATCCGCCTGGCGGCGCTTCTGAAGTTCAACTACGCGATCATCGAGCCGTGGGGCATGTACGAGAGCAAGAAGCACCCGTGGTGGCACTGGCCCAACCCGACGATGACGCAGGCGGAGGTGAAGCGCCTCGTCGCGATCGGCAAGGACCTCGGCATAACGCTCATCCCGCAGATCAACTGTTACGGGCACGCCTCGTCCTCGCGCGGTTGCACGATCAAGCACGCGATGCTCGACATCACGCCCGAGTACGAGCCGCTGTTCGAGCCGGGCGGATGGAACTGGTGTCTCTCCAACCCAGAGACGCAGCGCGTCCTCCGCGAACTCATCGCCGAGATGTACGAGAACTTTGACAAGCCGCCGTTCTTCCACCTCGGCTGCGACGAGGCCGTGAAGCAGACGTGCCCCGAATGCGTGAAAACGCCGAACGCAGAGCTGGTGTGCCGCCACATCTCCGGCCTCGCGGACTTCGTTAAGTCGCTTGGGGCGCGTCCGATGATCTGGCACGACATGCTCCTTGAGCGCGGCGACCCGCGCTGGAAGGGTTTCGTACACTGCGGCAACAAGGAGACCGCAACGCTTGCGGACACGCTTCCAAAGGACGTGATCATCTGCGACTGGCAGTATTCCTACGGCAACATGAAGGAAGCGCGCGCTGATTGGCCCACGATGAAGTACTTCGCCGACAAGGGCTTCCCCGTGGCGGGGTGTCCGTGGCGGAACTTCAACGCCATGAAGCCGATGGCCGACTACATTTCCAAGATCGGCGGGTTCGGGTTCATCGAGACGACCTGGCACCACATGCGCGGCAGGGAATGGGAGCAGATGTTCATGAGCGCGTCCAAGGCCGCATGGGGTTCGGATGTCTCGCACGGCGTATCGTTCCAACGCTCGCTGCGTCTCGTCGGCCACGACATGAAGGTCACCGACTACCTCGATACCGGCTATTTGAACTACCAAGTTCCACCGGGCTGGTGGGTGGATAACAACTGATGTTCAGCACGCGAAATGTTCGCCTCCTGCTTGCAATCGCTGGATTGGGAGGGTTTCTGTACGGCGTCGACTTCGGCGTGATCGCCGCAGCCGAGCCGTACATGAAGGCGATGGGCGCGTATTCCGACGGGCAGATCAGCCACATCGTCGGGGCCGTGCTGCTGGGCGGGATCGTGGCGTCGCTCACCGCCGGGATGCTTGCGGATTGGTTAGGCAGGAAGCGGATGATCGTCATATCTGCGGCGATGTTCCTCGTCGCAATCCCCATCGTCAGCCTCTCGCTGGGTTCATTTTACGTGCTGTATGCAGGAAGGGTGCTGCAGGGCATGAGCGCGGGCTACATGGCCGTCGTGATGCCGATGTACCTCACGGAGACGCTGCCAGCGGACATTCGAGGACGCGGCACGGGCGTGTTCCAGTTCTGTCTCGGATTCGGGCTTGTCGTGGCCGCAGGGGCGGGATGCCTCGTCGCGACCTGGTATGGCGCATCCGATACGGCAAATGCCGCAGAGCGCGTCGCCGCATGGGGCGCGAACTTCTGGTGGACGATGTTGCCCGTGGCGGTGCTGTTCTTCGGCGCGCTGAGGCTCCCCGAGAGCCCGGTGTGGCTGGAGAAGAAATCCGGAATATCCGGAGAATCCGGAGAATCCGGAAAATCCGGAGGATCCGGAAAATCCGGAATTTCCGGTTTCGCCGGAAGCTTACTCCAGCGAAGGTATGTTGTGCCGTTCCTGCTCGCGTGCCTAGTGCTCACCTTCAACAAGACGACGGGCATGAGCTCGTTCACGAGCTATCTTGTGTCGATTCTCCACAGCGCTGGCTTCGAGGGCATATACGCCAACTGGGGACAGCTCGCGGTGAAGCTCACGAACATGCTCGTAACCATCGCAGCCGCAGCGCTGGTGGACCGCAAGGGGCGCACATGGCTCCTCAAGGTCGGGACTGGCGGCATGACGATTGGCCTTGCGGCAATTGGTTCCGTGTTCCTTGCGATCGAGCGCTTCGGCGTGCAGGCGAACAACTTCACGGGCCTTCTCACCATGTTCGCGTTCTTCTTCATGCAGGTGTTCTACGCGCTGGGGCCTGGGCTTTGCGTGTGGCTCGTCCTCTCCGAGCTCATGCCGCTCAGGATTCGCGCGAACGGCATGGCCATCGCGCTCTTCATGAACCAGTTCGTAGCCTGGGGGCTCGCCTCCTGGTTCCGTCCGTGGGTAGCGGCGTGGGGCTGGTCGAGCATGTTCTTCTTCTTCGCCGTCAACGGCGTACTCTATTTCATTACGGCTTGCTTCATCCCCGAGACGAAGGGCAAGACGCTGGATGAGCTAGAGCATTTGTTTGACAACAAGCGTACAACAACAAGGAAACAGTCATGATAAAGCAGACATCCATCAGCTACTACGGCCTCAACTACGTTGAGCATGCAGAGGCGGACTTCGCCGAGATGAAGGCGCACGGCGTGACGTGCGTGATCCTCGCCGTGACGGAGTTCGACTTCGACTTCTGGCGGCCCAACATCCCGAAGATAGTCGAGAAGGCGCACGAGATGGGTCTCAAGTGCGTGATCGACCCGTGGGGCAACGGCAAGTACTTCGGCGGCGAGCAGGTGTCGAAGTTCCTGCAGGACAACGTGGAGAACCGCCAGGTCTCCGCTCTCACCGGCGAGAAGCTGCCCTACGCCTGCTTCAACACGAACTCCTACCGCGACTACTTCCGCAACTTCTGCACCACGCTCGCGCGCGAGACGGCGTGCGACGGATTCTTCTGGGACGAGCCGCACTACGCCTTCCCGAAGGGCATCGCCTCCATCACCGGCGGCGTGGCCGACGACTGGACGTGTTTCTGTCCCGTCTGCCGCAAGCGCTTCCTTGACTACTACGGCTACGAGATGCCGCGCTACATGACGAACGACGTGAAGCAGTTCCGCTGGCGCGAGGCCCTCGTGGTGCTGAACGAGACGTCGAAGGCCATCAAGGAAATCCGCAAGGACTGCGAGATCACCTGCTGCGTGCACGCCACGCAGAACGGCTACTACGTCTCGGAGTACCGCGGCTACGACAACTGGGACATGGTCGGCGCGTGTCCGTACTTCGACGTGTTCTCGACGACGATCATCAACTGGGCGCTCCCGGAGGACTTCTACCGCGACATCACGAAGCGCACCGTCGCTATCGCGAAAAAGTACGGCAAGCTCTCCGAACGCTGGCTCATGGGCTACTACAGGCAGCCCAAGGACTTCGCGCAGATCGACCGTTGGGTGGACATCGCCGTGGAGGAGGGCGTAGACCGCCTCGCGGCCTGGACGTACCGTGGCGGCTACGGCACGGTCGTTGGCGCGCCCGACGCGCTGAAGCTCTGGGACGGCATCGGCGCGAACTACCGCCGAGTGTTGGGCAAATAGGGAGGGGCGAATGAAGTTTCAGGCAGGCAAATTGCGCGCCTGGTGGCTGGCAGTGCCGATCATGGCACTGTCGACCATTTCAAGCGGGCAGCAGATCGATCAGACGATTACGCTGTCGAACGGCTGGAACGCCGTGTACGTGAGCGTCGCGCCCTCGGCTTCGGCGGACGAAGTGTTCGCCGACTGGCCGACATGGTCGGTCTCGGCCTACAATGCCGACGCCTTTCTTCACACATCGTCTACCGATGGCGGGCGCACCGGCGAGGGCGTCGTGCGCGCGCCGTTCTGGATATGGTCGCGAGAGTCGTCCGCTGGCAGCACGCTGAAGACGCTTCAGGCGGACACCGTGCTCGTCTGCTTCTCGACAAACTCCGAGCCCTGCACGGTGACGCTTCGCGGTGTGCCGGTCGCGCCGAGGATCGCGTGGCACGCCTCAGACGACACCGTGAACACGAACTTCCGAAACATCTTCGGCGTGCGCCTCTCCGGGCAGGTCAAGGCGAGCGAGTGGCTTGCTGGGTGTCCTGCGGCGGAAGGGGCTGTGCTCTACTACATCAGCGGCCCCGATGAGGCGTCGCCGCGCATACGTCCGCTCGCGAGAGGCACGAAGCCGGCGTATCTGAACGACGGATCGGTCGTGTACTCGACCGGTACGCGCGTAAGCGACTGGTCCGGGCCGCTCTACATCATGCCGCGCGTCGGGATCGACTTCGCCGAGGAGGGAATGATTGACGAGCTTTCCGTTCGCAACGACGGCGCGGCGGAGAAGACGGTGAAAATCGCATACATTGACTCAGCCGACGGAATCGCGCGCCCGTCGCTCCTCTATCGCGAGTCGTACGGGGAGGACGCGACGGCCGATTGGACGCCGCTCCCGGGTGAGATTTCGCGCTCGATCGCGACCGGAGAGACATGGCGCGTCGCGCTGGCCCTCGACCGTTCGCAGTTCGAGGGCACGGGCGCGAAGGTCGGCGGCATATTGAAGGTCGCCGAGGAGGGCGGGACGAAGACGGTGGCGTGGCTGCCGGTCTCCGCCGTTGACGCGAAGAGCATCGCGCCGTGGCCGAAGGGGTTGTGGGCCGCGACGATGACCCTCACGAAGGTTTCTTACTATAGGAAGGACGGCGACAAGGTCGACGGGGTGCCCGCTGGCGGTGCGATGCCGGTCAAGGTGTTCCTTGCGGTTGGTGCCAGCGGCTCGCCGAAGCTCGTGCAGAGGGCGGTCGTGAACGGGACGCGCCTGTCGTCGGCGTACCTGCCGGTGGACCTCGGTGCCGTCAGCCCGGCATCGGGCGAGTTCGGCAAGCCCGGACAGCCGCTCAGGTTCGAGTACACGATCGGCGCGAGGTCTCCGTCGAACCCGTTCAGGCACTCTCTGCATCCGCTCTTCGACGGAAAGCAGATGGACTTCAAGACGCCGGCGCCGGACGGCGACAACATCACGAACTATGTCGGCAGCGTCAAGCCGGAGTGGTTTTCAATCGGCGGGGCTGTGGAGTTCGAGTTCGACGAGAACGCCGCGACGGCATGGACGCCCATCGAGACGCTTTCCGGCGAAGCCAAGTGGATCTACACCGGGGTGAGGCGCGACGGACCCGTCGTGGCGCAGGGCCGCTTCACGATGAAGCGCGTGGCCAAGGAATTTGAAATCGGCAATTGACAAAGGAGACAACAATGAAAAAACTGATCGTAATCCTCTCAGCAGCGGTTTCGCTCTCCGCGCTCGCAATTGAGACCTCGATAGCCTATCAGGGCGTCCTCAGGAACGCGCAGGGCACGGAGGCGATAACCGGCTCGAAGAACATCACCTTCGCGCTCTACACCCAGGCGACAGGAGGGACGCCGGTCTGGGGGCGCACGGTGAACGCCCAGCTTGACTCGTCGGGCCTGTTCAACATCGAGCTGGCCGACGGCAACGGTTCGGTCCTTTCAGGCGCGACACACGAAAGTCTCGTCGACGCGCTCAAGGCAGCGCGCGGCGGAACTCTCTACGTTGGGCTCACGGTCGCCGACTCCTCCGGCGAGATACAGCCCCGCCAGAAGATCCTGATGACGCCGTACTCCTCTTGGGCCGCAGACGTCACGAACGCCTCCGGCGACTTCAACGTCGCCGGCAAGGCGACGATCAAGAACGCCGAAGTGACGGGCGCTCTCGTCGTGAACGGAAAGACGACCCTGGCCGGGACGGTGGATTTCTCGCAGGGGGCGACGATATCCGGCAACCTCTCGGTGAAGAACACGGGCGCGCTTTCGGGGTACGGCACGATTCCCGTCGGCGGCATCATCATGTGGAGCGGATCGAGCGTTCCCGACGGCTGGGCACTCTGCAACGGGCAGACGGTGAATGGCGTCCAGACGCCGAATCTAGTGGACCGTTTCATCTACGGCTCGAACCTGGTCAATGTCCGTGGAACCGGCGGCAGCGACAAGGTCACGCTCACCGTCAACAACCTTCCGGCGCACAACCACATGTTCGCCGGCGACGACATGCTGGACCGCATCAACGGTAACGGCTATACCACGCGCGTCGTGGGGCGTCCGGGCAACTATGACGCGGATAGCAGCGGCAGCGGCCTCGGCACGGTCTACAGGACATCGGACACCGGCAGCGGACAGTCATTCTCTATCATGCCGCCGTACTACAAGCTCGCGTTCATCATGCGCGTGAAGTAGTCGGTACTGCGAAAAGCTATCCACTGGTCACTACAGACAATGAAGCGAACGTTAATTCTAATTGCGGCGGCGGCGGTCGCGGCGGCGAGGGCGGAGACCCCGCCGTCCTACACGCTCGCGATTCCCGGCGCGCCGGTGATCCGAGACACGGCGGACGCGTTGCAGAACGCATGGCTTGCCAGCAACTGCGTAGCATCCGTCTCGGCCTCGTTTGGCGGGGGCGGCGTATCCCTTGCCGCGACGCCCGGCCTCGACAAGTACACACTAGCGTCCAACGAGGCTGGTTTCGCCGTGGAGCGCATCAAGCCCGAGGTCTGGCTCGGCGACGTCATTGCGCCGCCGGCGGATGTCGACTGGGACGCTACGTACGCACACTATCTATCCGACGAGACGGAGCAGGCCAAGTTCATCTTCGACAATGTCGGCAAGCGCGTGTACGTTCAGGCCGGCGGAAGCCTCGTCTTCAGGTGGGTCGGCCTCGACGGTACGGCGACGGAACGCGCCTATATCGCGTCCGGCGCGACGAGCGGCAGGCCGCTCAAGATGTTCTGGACGGAGCCGCCCTGGAACGCTCCTACGATCGACCTCTCCGGGAAGTTCGTGAAGCTCTTCGGCCCCAAAGAGCTGATAACGGTGGAGCGTGGCGAGAGGATAAAGGACACCGGCGGCTATTCTGTGGTCGAGTCGAACGTCGTGGTCAAGGGCGTGTACCTCGACCCGTCGGCGAACACGCTCTCCGCGTACGGCCGCGTCAGCGGGCAGTTCATCCTCGCTTACTACGACTCGGGCTCGTTCAACACGATGAAGCACATCCAGGTCGTCGAGGTCGGCGAGCCCGACGTGATCGAGAAGAAGGGTTTCATTGGCGAGGCGATCACCCCGCACGGGACGGGATACTCCACCAAGGGCCTTTGGCCGTCGCCGATAACTGCGACGTCGACTGCGACGACCCAAGAGGACGAGTTCGGCCCCTACTACTACCAGCACAAGGGCCTCTATTCGTACAGCCCGAAGAACAACAGCATCTTCCCGCTGCGCGAGACCGCCGACGCGCCGTGGCGCATCGACGTCTACTGGATGGAGGAGGACGCCTACGGCGTGAGCTGGCCGTTCGAGCGTTGCCAGTACGCCTGCACGTGGAATACGAACGCGATGCCCGTCCTCGTTGCCGGCGACTCGGTGAAGATCCCCGACGTCTACACCCCGTCCCTCAACAAGTACCAGACGCCGAACGGACACGCCCGCGCACCGCAGGACAACGTGTTCACCGCGACGGCGGATCTCCTCACGTCCCCGACGCAGGTCGGCTACTCCTGCCTCAAGCTCGCCACTACGGACAACGTGTGGTTCCTGCCCATACGCACGGTCGCGCGCACCAACACCGACTTCTTCACCCTCGAGGCCGCAGAATGGCATGTGGGCAACGAGCTCGTCCCACGCGGCGGCAGCGTCTCGGGGACTGCGCCCGGCTACAACCCGGTGATTGACACGTCAATCCCCGGCAAGATCAACGTGGCGGAGTCCGGCACGCACTACAACCCCGATCTGTACTACGACTGGGCGACGACGAGCAATGCGTACCCGTCCGTCATCTACGCCGTCAATACGTCGAAGGAAAACAAGCCGATCGAGGTACACTGGTTCGCGACCGCGAACAGCTACGCCGACGGGATGCCAGAGAAAATCGCAATCCCGTGCCTTGTTCAGCGCTACAGCATCGTCTATCCCGAGCCTGAGCAGGTTCCGCAGATCGTGATCGCGTCGCAGAAGGGCGGCGCGGGCGAGAGCGTGTACGAGGACGGCAGGGCGCTCTTCTTCGACTCGACGGAAGCTTCCGTGGAGCTTCCTGACGCGATGTGCTTCAACGCCGGCGCGGCGTACGTGTCCTTCTGGGCGGATGCCGGGGAGATGGAGGCCTCCGGCGACAGCAAACGGTGCATCCTGTCTCTGGGTGGCGACTCCACGAACCTCGTCATGTCGGCGCTGCGCAACGGCGCGGGCAACGTCTGTTACACCGCGACCGTGACATGCGGGGAGCTCGGGACTATCGCCTCGAGTTCGTGGATGTCGGCGACGTCTGGCTGGCACAAGGTTTCGTTCTTTATCAACGGCGACGGAGCACGCCTCTTCGTGGACGGCGTCGCAGACGGGGGGGCAAACGTCCCCGGACTTGACCTCTCCGGCTACATGACGGGCAACAGGCTCGGGGCCCAGGCCTCTGGAACGGGGGCGCAGGTGGCCGCCAAGGGGCTTGTGCTGGACAACATCGTCATAGGCGCCGTGGAGGCGACGGCGGAGTCTGAGAAGGCAGGGCTCCATGACGTTCCGGACAGCGGCGACTCGCGGTTCGCGATGTTGCTGACGTTCCCCGAAGGCGACCTCTTGGCGCAGCCGGGCAGCAGCGTCCGCCGCGCGACCGAAGAGGTGAGCGGCCGCAGCTGCAAGGCGACAAGCGTCCTCCGCTCCACGCCGGGCTCGCCAAGGAGGGGCAACGGCGTGTTCCTCGCGGACGCGCGTCCCGTCATATACCGACAGCCTGACGCATCGAAGCCCGGCTACAACCCGAACGAGGAGCACGCATTCGTCGGAAGTGGTTCCGGCGGGTATTTCGCGTGGGCGCTCAGGTGCGACCTGAACACGGCGGCGACGTCCGAGCCGGGCGTGCTCGTCCAGTACGTCGCGAACGGCAGGCCCGCGATGAAGTACTTCTCTGTCCTTCTCACCAACGAGACATACTCCGTGCTTGCGGACACGATGACGGCGGGGACGATGATTCCCGGGCCGCATCCGCTCGACACCTTCGACAATCCGTGGCTCCCCGAGACGTACTGGGACAACGTCGGTACCGTCTCGCCCGCATTCCCCGACCGCAAGAACCAGGTTTGGGCGCGGTGCGCCGGCACGATCCCGATCCACATGTTCTATCCCAACCAGGACGGCTTCGACTTCGTCGACGGCGCGGTCCACAAGATCGGCGAGCCGGTCGCGTGGCTCTCCAACTACAACAACGGCAAGCCCCTAGAGTGGACGTGGACCGTCGAATGGCCGAAGAACGTCGAGACTATGAAGATAGGCGAGACGCTGACCGTCGCGGCGAACGGGCTGCCCGAGGTCTGGGCCGCCAAGTCGATGGCGGTCGTCTATCCCGACGACAACGCCAAGACCGCGCTCCTCTGGGACCCGACGGTCGTGCGCAAGACGGGCCTTTCCGGCTTCGCCACCCCCGCCGCGCTCCTGAAGAACTTCGGCTTCGACCCCGCCGACGGCAACGTCACCTTGAGGGGCGGCAAGTACACGTTCAAGGACCTTCCGCCGAGCATAGGCGGGCGGTTCTACGTGAACTCCGCGCTGGCGGTCGAAGAGTGCGTCTGTCTCGTCGGCGAGCGCGTCGTGAACGCAGGTGGGTCGATACTCTACCCGAACGTGCTCAACGAGGGCGAAGTCGACGCGATCAAGGCGCTCGTCTCCAATGGAAACGCGAAGAAGGCCGACTGGGACAGGCTGGTCAACACCCTGCCGCGCGTGCCCGTCGTGCCCTCTGTGCTCGGCGCAGCGGGCAACGGCAAGGCCTCCGTCGACTACAAACCGAAGGACCACTACGCGCTGACGGCGATGGGCGCGACGAACTACGTGACGGTCATCGAGAACGACTCGACCAACGTGGCGATGCGCGTGGAGAGCGGCGACCCGATCTCGATGCACGTCTTCCGCGTCGTGGACGACTACTACGCAGGGCGCGTCGTGACGCGCGAGGACCCGCTGAACCTGCTCTCGCAGCAGCTGACGATCCTCTACACCGAGTCGTTCGCGGGCAAGGCCGATGACTACGAGTTCGAGTGGAAGAAGGCCGTCCCCAACGAGAACGGGTCGATGTCCAGCGACTACGAAAACGTCTACAAGGACGTGTTCGACAGCGACAACTGGGGCGGGCTCACCCGCTTCACGATCGGCGGCCAGGGCGACACGCTGGCGAACCTCGTGAACACCTACTACGTGATGCGCTACCGCGCTAAGCCCGGTACGCCAGCGCGCGCCGTGATGGGCGACCGGTGGAGCGGCTGGTGCGGCCCCGCGCTCGCCGAGGGCTGGATACAGCGCTGCGTCAACAACGTCACGCCGTTCACGCAGAGGATGCAGGACCTCTACTCCAACCCGGCCGAGACGACGATCACGATGATCCGCCAGGCGGGCGCGCCGTGGGCGGGCGACGTCGCGCTCAACCAGGACAACCTTGCGAACGTCGGCCTCATCCAGCTCTACCAGACGCTGCTCAACAAGGCGGAGTCGATGTCGCTCACGCTCGGGCTCAACGACACCGACGCGAACAAGCAACTCCTCCTCGCGGCGGAGAGGCTTGCCGACCTCTACGTCCTGCTCGGCAACGAGGCGTACGCCGACGCACTCGACCCGACGGTCGGGTTCGGCTCCGGCTACGGCGCGTCGGCGATCACGCCGGACATCGACTACGGCTACGCGTCGACGGGGCTCTTCTGCTTCGACAACCAGGTGCAGTCCCTCCTCGACGAGGAGCTGGCGCTCCTCCGCGGCCGCACCGGCGTGAACAACCCGTCCGTCACGACCGCGCCGTTCTACAACCGCCTCGTCTGGAACTTCACGCGCGGCATCACCGCAGGCGAGGTCGCATACGCCAACAACTACAGCATAAGCTCCGACGACGTGGACGCGACGATCGACGCGGACGACGCGGCGCTCCAGTATCCGCAGGGCCATGGCGACGCGTGGGGGCACTACCTCTCCGCGATGAGCGTCTGGTACAGGCTCCTCAGGAATCCGAACTTCTCGTGGTCGACGTCTCAGATGCAGATGAACGTGGCCGACAGCGTCGTAGACGTCGACTACTTCGACGAGGAGCGCTTCGCGGAGACGGCTGGCAAGCTCTCGAAGACGGCCAACGAGATCATGGACCGCACCGCGCGCAAGTCGTGGCGCGACAGCGGCGGCATGAAGGGCGCGGGCTACCTCGACGAAGACGGCGAGCGCAACTTCGGCTACGGCGAGTGGGCCACGCGCGGTGCCATCGGAGGCGTCATGAACTGGATGGTCGCTAACTCTCTTCTCCCGAACGCGGAGAGCGCCGGCGAACAGCACTTCCCCGCGCTCGGCGACGGTTCGTACATGTGGGTGAGCAACGCGCCCATAATTGCCGCGGACGGTCCATGGACGTTCGAATGCACGGTGAACTCCGCCCCGACCGCAGGAAACGTAGTCGCGTTCATCGGCGCCGAGACCTACGACCTGAATTGGGAACCGGAGGAGTCCGATTCCTGGGTGGAGTCCAGCGGCCTGATCGAGGTCAAGCGCAACGGAGACGGAAGCGTCACCGCGAGTTCGCACATATTGGACTGGTATCTCGAAAGCTACGAGACGAACGTCGTGGTGGAATTGAAGAACCTGGAGACGGACGAGGTGACAAACACCGTCAATTCAACCGGCATCCGCTACAGGCTGAACGAGAGTAGTCGCGACGTCGCGGAGGGAACCGTCGAGGACGTTCCGACGAACGCGATCTTCGCCGTTTCGTTCGATGGCAACGAGTACTCCCTGCGAATCGTCGACGAGAACGGCGTGGAGAAGGGGAACGTCGCGCTCGGCAGTCTGCCGATGGACACCCCCGACGTCCTGGTCGGCGGCGTCGGCTTCAGGGGCCTCGTAACCGAGCTGCGCTTCTGGGATGGATACCGTTCCACCGCGAAACTCCACGCGGAGCGGGCCTTCGTCAACCCGCGCGAGGAGAGCCTGGTCGCCTACACGAGGGGATTCTCCGACACGACCGCCGCCGACGAGCTCCCGGACGACACGCCCGGCGGCGACGTGGAATGGCAGCTCCACAACCCGCGCTGGATGACTGTGAAGGAGAGCGGGCTTAACGTCGCCTTCGACGACGAGGGGCTGCTCAGGATAAACCGGTCGACCGCGCAGGACCTCGTCACCATCCCGAACGAGGTGGAGGCCATACAGCGCAAGCTCGACCGCCTCGACTCCGGGATGAACCCGCTGGGGCTCTCCGACGCCGCGGTTCCGTTCGACATCACGCCCGAGGGGGTGGCCGAAGGCTCGTCCACCCACTTCGAGCAGATCGCCGAGCGCGCCGAGACCGCCCTCGGCAACGCCGCAAAGATGATGGACCGGGCCCAGGAGGCCGCGAAGACTCTCCGCCAGGTGCAGGACGGCGAGCTCATCGAGGACGACTTCGCGCAGGAGTCCGAGACGGACTACAAGGCGCAGCTGATTGCGATCTACGGAACGCCCTACGAGGACGACATCGGCCCGACGGGAACCTACCCGCAGGGATACGACGGGCCGGACATCTACCACTACATGTACATGGACCTGTCGCTCTTCG
>CADCOC010000021.1:27456-65733 GCA_902802945.1 uncultured bacterium
CGGGGGCCGACAACATCAAGCCCGTCTCGGTCGTGACGTACGACTCCGCGGCGGGTGGATGGAAGTACGAGTCGATGAAGGACTTCATGTCCGACGGCAAGACGTATTCGACGAGCAAGACGATGTCGTACCAGCTATCGGCGAACGGCCTCGTCGTCAAGCCCGACTCGATAAAGGGCGCGCGCAGGGCCTGCGGCAAGATACAGGACGACTACACGGCCTACATTCTCGCCTACATCGACTGGCAGAACGCCTGCAACGCTTACAACGGAAAGTACAACACGCTCGCGGTGAAGATCGACAACATCAGCGCCGTGTACCACGCGCAGGAGGACGCATGGATTTCGGAGCAGCAGCGCTTCGGATTCGGCGTCGCGAACTGTGTACTGAAGATGATAGCCCAGAATGCGTCGGCGTCGTTCAAGATGTCTGGAGAGCTTCTCGAGGACGTTTCTCAGTATCAAGCGAACGTGTCGAAGATGACCGCGTTCACCGTCGGTCTCGCGTCAGGGTTCACGCCCGGTCTCGCGCTCTATTCGGCTGCCGGCGGGGCGACTGTCGGGGGGAAGGCCGGGTTCAAGGGCCTTGCGGAGATGATGGATGGGATCGTGGCGGGCATCGACTCCGCGCAGGGGCAGTTCGAATCTCGCGCCTCGCTCGAGTCCGCATGCGCCTCGTGGAACGAAGCCAAGAAGGCTGCGTTCGACGAGGCGAAGGACGCGATAGGCGAGCTGAAGGAGGCCGCCATCGACGTGCAGACCACCTGGGCGGCGATGATCGCGGCGGCCGAGAACTTTGACACGACCGTCGCCGAGGGCGACAGGATACAGACCGAGCGCGAGAAGGCGCGCGCCCGCCGCGTCAACAGGTTCATCCGCCTCAGGTACCAGGACATGTTCTTCCGCCAGATGCGCAACGAGGCGCTTACGCGCTACTCGCAGGCCTTCGACCTCGCCCAGAAGTACGTCTACATGGCGGCGCAGGTCTACGACTACGAGACGACGCTCCTCTCTGCGGATCGCGCTTCCGGCGACACGTTCCGCTCGGAGATCATAGGCGCGCGCTCTCTCGGCGTCTTCGACGACGACGGCAAGCCCGTTATGAACGCCGGATACGGCGACGCGGGCCTGGCGGACATCCTCGCCCGGATGCAGGCCAACTACCTCGTGCTCAAGCCGCGCCTCGGCATAAACAACCCAGACAGGAACGCGACGTGGTTCTCGCTCAGGAGCGAGCTCTTCCGCATCGAAGACGGCGCGGAAGGGGACGCCGACTGGCGGCTCGCCCTCTCAAAGTGCGTCGTCGACGACATCCGCACCGTTCCCGAGTACAGGCGCTACTGCCAGTCCGTCGCCTCGTCTTCCTCGCTTCAGGCGAAGGAGCCTGCCATCGTGATACGCTTCTCCTCTACGATCGACTTCGCGAAGAACTTCTTCGGCAAGGACCTCGAGGCGGGCGACCACGCGCTCGACTCTTCCTACTACGCCACGAAGATCGCCGGTGCGGGCGTGAAGTTCGACAACTACCCGTCCAACTCCCTCGCCGCGACGCCCGTCGTCTACCTCATCCCGGCTGGCGCCGACAGAATGCGCATCCCGGGCGGCGGCGAGAACGGCACGGTACTCGACTGGAACGTCGCCGACCAGGTGATCCCTGTCCCGTACTCAATCGGCTCCACCGAGCTCGACGACGCCGATTGGCTGCCGCTCTACACCGGCTACTCCGCCGGCGTGGAGGCGTTGGCGAAGATTCGCCGCATGCCGTCGTTCCGCGCGCTCATCGCGGACGAGGACGACGACGACAAGGCACTCGCCTCGACGCGACTCATAGGGCGCAGCGCCTGGAACACGAAGTGGGTGATGATCATTCCGGCCGGACAGCTCCTCGGCGGAAACGCCGAGGACCGCGCCCGGGCCCTCTCGGTCTTCATCAACGGCGAGGACACCAACCGCGACGGTTTAGTTGACGTCCCTGGAATCTCAGATATTGAACTCGGACTCAAGACCTACGCCACGTCTGGTAACTGAGTGAGAGTGTAAAGTGAAAAGTGTAAAGTGTAAAATGAAAAGTGTAAAGAGGGAAAGGATAACCAATGTTTGAGAGGCTAACATCCAAATCGCGTCTCCTGTCTCGCGTCTCGTGTCTCGCGCTGCTCGCCTGCGCGGCTGCTATTCCCGTGCTCGCTGCGGACGATCCAGTCGTCGCTCTGCCTCCGTTCATCGTCACTGGTCGCGTCGTCGACTACGACGGCGCGGGCCTAAAGACGGCTGAGGTGCGCGTGCGCAAGGGTTCGCTTCTCCTTGCGCGTTGCTCTGTCGGATCCTTTGGCGAGGACACAGCCGCCAACTACTCCGTCGCCGTTCCAATGTCCAACACCGACATCCCCGCCGCCGCGAAGACGGGCGATTCGCTCATGCTGGAGATCGACACCGGCTCTACCACCTACACGGACACGAACCTGAATGTCTCCGCTGCCAGCCCAGGTCGGACGCTGAAGCTCAACCTCCGTGCGGCAGCCTGTACGAATGACAAGGGCGTAGCCGACCAGTACCTCAACGACATCAGGTACGACCTTGAGGACATGGGGCTTTCGATATCCGACTACGATCCGAACGCGGACTACGACGGCGACGGCGTTTCGAACTACATTGAGTATCTCGCAGGGACCGATGCGTTCGACCCTGCGGACGCCGGGCTGAAGATACTGTCGTGGCGTTCAGTTGAGGGCAACCCCGACGTAATGGAGGCGACGTTCCTGCCTTCGCGCGGCCGCGCGTACTCGGCGGAGCGTGCGCCGACGGACGGCGACGACGCGCTGTCGTTCGCGCACCGTCCGCACCAGACAGATCCTGCTCCTGGCGCGCCTGCCAAGAACTATCTCATTACTGAAGACGAGGATCCTGAAGTCCGTGTTATCTATCTCTACAAGGAAGGCGCTTCAAGCCTTTATCGTCTGCGCCTGGAGTAGCGTCGCCGTCGGCGATGCTTTCACCAACCATGCAGGCTATGTGGTTAGCGGTAGTCTCACGGCGCTCACTAACGGTACTGCCGTAATCAATGGCCGAGCCTATCCGCTTTCCATCTTTCCCGATTCGGAACAGGCGCGGATGCGCAAGCTCCTCAAGATTCCGCTTGCGCTGCCGCCCGCCCTGGAGGCGCGCCGACGCGCCCTCCGCGAACGCCTTCTCCGCAACGAGGCCCTGCTGAAGGCTGGTGCGAAGACCCCCGCCGCCGCAGCCGCACAGCGCGCAAAAATCGAGGCGGCTTGGCATCGGATGCTTGAGGCGTCAGAACTAGATGAAATGACGCGCGCGCACTGGGCTACACGCTTGAATTTCCAACGAAAAAAGCGCATGGGCGAAAACAATGAGTGAATATCTTTCCCGAATCTCGGAAATACTCTCCCGCATCGAGGCGGAGGAGGCCGATGCGCTTGCGGCGGGCGCCGCCGCGGTTGCGGACGTCATCTGCCGTGACGGGCTTGTACACGTCTTTGGCTGTGGACACTCGCATCTCGCCGCGCTTGACACCTTCTACCGCGCGGGCGGGTTGGCGTGCGTCTCGCCCGTCCTTGACGAGGACCTAATGCTCCACGACGGCGCGGCAAAGTCGAGCCGTATGGAGAAGATGTCCGGTATCGCCGCCGAGGTCTACCGTCGCCATGCGGTGAAAGCGGGTGACCTCTTCGTGGTCATCTCCGCGAGCGGCAAGAACGCGGCGCCCGTGGAGATGTTGCGCGCGGCAAAGGCCGATGGCGTCAAGACGGTGGCGATTTCCTCATCGTCGTATCGTGCGCACGGTGCCGTACTGCTGGACGAGGCGGACATTCCAATCGACTGCAAGGTGCCGCATGGTGACGCCGTGATAGAGGTAGGCGCGGCGAAAATGGGTGGGCTTTCCACATACGCCTCGCTCTTCATCCTCAACTCGATTCTTATCGAGGGCGCGAAGAAGGCCGAGGCGCGAGGCGTGACGCCGCCGATATACACGAGCGGCAACGTCGAGGGCGGCACGGCGAGGAACGTCGCCTTAGAGCAACGCTACTTCGGCAGAGTGAAGCGGCTATGATGAAATGTTCACAAATGACAATTGACAAAATTGTTCACAAATCACAAATGTCAAGTTCCCCGATAATCGCAGTCATCGGTCTGGTGGGGAGGTCGCTTTTCTTTAATGTGCCGCGTTTTCATGCGGGTGGGGAGACGGTTCACGCGACTGAGTTTCACGAAGAGTGGGGCGGCAAGGGATTCAACCAGGCCGTTGCGGCGGCAAGGCAGGGGGCGAAGGTCTCGTTTTTGGGCAAGGTCGGCAATGAGGCCGATTCATGCGCCGTGAGTGCCTTCTGCGAGAAGGAGGGCATTGCGCCAGTCGTGTACTATTCCGATCCGTCTGTCCTGCCTACAGCGTGCGCGGCGATTCTGACGGATGGTTCAGGCGAGACGCGCGTGACGGTGGCGCGTGGCAGTGAACTGGACGAAGCAGACGTTGATTTTGGCTTCAAGGAGGCAATCGCGAATGCGGACATTCTTCTCCTGAACAACGAGGTGCCGGAGGAGGTGGATCTCCGCGCATCGGAGATAGCCGAAGCGAACGGCGTGAAGATCATATTCAATCCTGCGCCGTCGCGTCCGGTTTCGGAGGCGCTGAAGAGGCGAGTTTTCCTTTGGACGCCCAACGAATTCGAGGAGGCGGCGCTTGGGGACGTACCTGGCGAAGTCGTCACGACGCTCGGTGCGAAGGGATGCCGTATCCGCTCGACGGGCGACGTCATCCCCGCGCCGCCAGCGGAGGCCGTAGATTCCACGGGCGCGGGCGACACGTTCAACGGAGTACTTGCCGTGCGTCTCGCGGAAGGCGCGTCGCTGCGCGACGCCTGCGTTGCAGCGAATGCTGCGGCGTCGCAGTCTGTGGCGGTGCGTTATGTGCTTCCGTCCATCCCATACAGAGGTTGCCTTTCAATTTCTGAGTAATTTCGCGTCAAAGCAACCAGCGGTAACTTCAATCAGTAGCGTTTTGGCGGCGGACGCCGCGCCGTCCCAGTAAAAGGAGAAGGGCAGTAGATTATGAAATTGAGATTCAACGGTAAGGAAGTCGATGTCATAGAGGCGTCGGAACTGGATGTGTGCGGCACCGCCAACTGGGTGTTCCCAGCAATTTTCTAAAGAAAGGCCAAGAACCATGAATGCTATAGATCGCTCACCTTTTCACTTTGAAGTGGAAGATGTCTACCTGAGTTCTGGATTCTCCGGGAAAATCGTTTCCTGCACAGAAGGGGGAAAAGGAGCGCTTGCCGCCAATGTCGACCGTGCCAGCACATGGGAAACCATTGTCCCAGAACCGCAAGCCGATGGCACCGTCGCATTTCGATCGAAGGTTAGCAACCTTTACATAAGCGTTGTTGACGGCACTGATCGCCTCGTCCCATCTGTTTCGTGGATCAGGGAGTGGGAGAAGTTCCGGGCCGAGGTGGAGAAAGGTCTGGCCGACGGTTCCATAGATCGCGCAGCGGTGCAGGCATCGGCCGTCCGCATTCTTAACGCAACGCTCAACGGCATGAAACATGGCCTCCGCGCTGACTTGTGGGAGTTGTTCGACATCTACCCGTATGGCCATTTTGACGGCGGATTTGTCCTCCGTTCCCGGAAAAACGGAAAGTTCGTGACCGTTGACGAACGTTCTGGTAACCGCCTCGCAGCGATTTGCGATGGTAATCCGCGCTCATGCGAAGTATTCTCGTTCTTGACACCATAGCCGGCCATTGCGGGCGGTGTATCGGCAGCGCGGTGGGTTTTCCCAGACAACCTGCAAGCTTCTTGATGTGCAAAACAGAAAGTTGACACGGCATGAAACAGAACCTGATCGTCGCGTACCCTGACGGACGAGAAGACGTTTATCCGATCACGGAAGGGCAGTCCACGCTCGGATCGGACATCAAATGCGAATTTGGTATTCAGGCTTCGGGCGTAGAATCCCGCCACATCGTTTTTTCCTCAAGCAGAGATGCGGTGTTCATTGTCAATCTTTGCGATTCGGAGACTGCCTG
Source organism: uncultured bacterium (assembly GCA_902802945.1). GTDB lineage: Bacteria > Verrucomicrobiota > Kiritimatiellia > RFP12 > UBA1067 > RUG572. Next base: position 33,500 of record CADCOC010000021.1, read on the forward strand.
GCTCAATGGTGTCCCGCTTGACGAACGACACCTCTTCGAGGTGGGCGATCAGCTGAATGTCGGAACCGTTACAATTCGTCTCCGTCTGGCGGCTCAGGAGGGTGAAGATCTATCTGCGTCGGCTGCGGGCGTCTCAGAGGTCGACAAAAGCGCGCGCCGGGACCTCAGATCCGGTTGGCGCGGATACCAGAAGGTACTGGAGAAAGTCGCTTCGTTCATCTCGCCTGCCGAAGCGGAGACGGCCGAACGGCTGCATTCTACTGGAATCCGTGCGCAGTTGCATGTGCTGCTCGCCATGGTGGCGTTGGCCGGCATGGCGTGGACTTTTCAAATCAGGCAATGGTTCATTTGCGAGGCGATTGCTTCGTACGCATCCCATTATGTGTTTCTCGTCACCACGCTTATCCTCATAGCCCGTCACAGAATCAGATGCGCCGGACGGATTTTCTCCTTGATTGCGTTTCTCGGTTTGGGTGGAGAGCCCCTACATGAAACGTGGACGAGTTATTTCAACGCTCTGAGCTGGGGTGTCGTGGACATGGCCGTCCTTTGCTATCTTTGGGGTTGGCTCTATGACATCGGGGGCGACTGCATTTTTGCAAAACGACGCCGGGGATTTGCATGGCGATATCTCCTGTTGCTGGCTTCTGTGGGCATGCTCTGTTGGCTCTTAGTGCAGAGGGAGCAATCCTATCCGGGTCCCGCCTATTGCTACTGGCCGCTTCTGGGTATTGCGGCAACCTATCCGATTTGGTCAAGGCATATCCGCTTTTGCTTGGATGAAAGGCAGCTCGACATCCTGTTCGTATTGAGGCTTGCCTCTTTCCGCGATGTGCGTAGGTGGATTGCCCGTACCTGGACTGTCCTTGCCACATTAACTCCGCTCTTGCTCATTTTGGGTTCCCTGGGTGCAAGGAAAAGGCTGGTCTGGAAGGAGGCGGACGACAACCTTGTTGTAACGCAGACCGAATCCGGCGAAAAGCTTGCCTGGTATTGGTCAGACCGTGGACGTTATATGGCGAAAACAGATTTCGACACATCCCTCATCTACCAAATACCTTACGACGTGCTGCTTGCTCCTGCTGACAATGATTGCGATCTGGCCGGCCGTCGTCCGGATGCCGGGTCCGTGGAATCCGAAGCCGGATGGGGAAATGACGCGCTAAAAGAAAAGTGTGAAGAAGCAGAAAAGGCCGTCTGGGAGAGAAGCGCGGCTTACCGCTTGAATGAACTTTACAAGCGCATGCTGGACCAACGTGGCGTTGATGTAACAAACGAAGATGCCGTCTCGTCGGTTTATGGCAGTAATGACTGGAAGAGTGCCGTTGCAGCCTTTGAACGGCATAAGGATGTTGTCTCGCTTAGCGCAAAGGGAAAGTACCTTTGCCGAAAGATAGCAGTTGTTCAGCTCGAAGCCACAAACGCCGTCGCTTTCGCGGAACTCAAGGAGGCGCTTGCCCCCTATCGCATAACGGCGAGGGGGCGCAATCAGTTTGCAGAGCTAAGCAATGTCCGCACTACGAAGACGGTCTTTCTTGAGGAAGTGAACAACCGCGAAACATTCGGTTCCCGTAATTCCAAATTGTATCATGCGCAAATCGGTATTGGCATACAGCCTCGTTCGTTGCAGACGTCCAAATACATGTCTGCCGCAATTGGCTCGGTGATGATCCCAAGCCTAGTGCTTCTTGCCATAGGGGGGCTGCTCCTTTGGAAGCGGGGCGGCGATTCTGCCGTGGGTTTCTGGCTTGGTATTGCCACGGCGGCGCATGTCCTGGGCGCATTCCTAGCAACCGATTATCTGCTAATCGAGTCATCCATGAAATATCACCTTTGGCACTGGGCAGTTGAATCGCCCTGGGGGGGATTGGTTGCAGGTTGGCTTGGGATGGCTTTTTCTGCCGGTCGTGTTTTCTGGGACATCGCGCTTCTCGCCCAAAGTGTGCTGTTTGTCCTTCTGTGCTGGCCCAGAAAGCCCAATGCGCAAGAATGTCGGTGGAAAGGATGGCTGATTTTCATTGGCAAGGCAGCCATGATAGCCGTTCTCACCGCCATGATTGGCATTGCTACTCCATTCATTGCGCCAGTGGCTTCAGGCGAAGCAACGGATTCCATGCTGGGCAGATTCGCGGCAATCCTTTTCGTGGGCATGCTCGGTTGGTTGCTTCGCAGGAAAAGGAGATTTCTAACCGAGGCACCGGACCTCGGATGGGAGTTCTTCGGAGGATGGCTTCTCTTGACGATGGCTATTTCGTTCCCAATTGTGGCCGGCAGCGGATTGGATCCTTTGATTCGCCCTGAAATATGGCTCGCGCCGATGTCCTGGATGGGAGAACGGACTTGCCTCGCGGGAATCCTCTCTGGGATTACAGCCGTGGCGGGCGGAGCACTGTTCCTGCGTCTTTTCATACGCAGAAAATTTCTCTCTGTATTGACTGTAAATGGATTTGCTTTCACTTTGTTCGCGTTGATTGTCCCGCTCATTTCTGCAATCTGCAACCCGCTGGTCGCCGAACTGCTGCGCGGTTCCTTCATTCAGTCCAGTCAAGGTGAGAGGATCGTCAGTATTGCCATTGTAGTCTTGGTGATGCATCCGATGTGGAATTATCTGAGCCGGCTATCTAAAAGGCTTTCGGGTAGAAACATCGTTCAAGTGGAATCGCGTGTTGAGGCGACGTTGGAAAGCATCCTTGAAAAACCAGGAGAGATTGATGTCCGCGACGAAGTGTTTGACAGGCTAGGAGACTTTGGGCTGAAGAAATACGCGCTTTATGTCCGAACAAAATCCGATTCGTTCGATCTGGCGCTGAAGAACCATTGGTCGCAGCTAACGGCCGACTCTTTCCAGATGAGCGAATATTTGAGGCACTACCTTGGATTCAACCCGCATTTGGTCGAACTGGATCAGTTGGCGCACAACGAATCCCTCTTCTTCCAGTCATTTGAGCTGTGCCGCATCAAGGAAAGACTGCATGCCGCATGCCTTCTGCCGATCTGCCTCGGCAAGTCGGTCAGGGCTGTACTGGTAACGCCACTCGAGGTTGATACCTGCCCCGTTCTTGACAGTGAGGTCATCGTTGAGAATTTAAATGCAATTGGCCTTGCGGCAATCGTCTCGTTGAACGAGCGGCCTACCGAAGTCCATTCCATTGTTGATAAAGACAAGTGACAAACTTTATAACAGGGTTACAAGTGAATCCTAGTGTTTGTAGTTTTGGATTGAAATTATCGGCCTTGCTATCCTATTTAAAGTGTTACATTTGCGGGGTAATAATAGAGAATAGCCTTTGGTGTATATTTTGCTTTGCGTGAAGTCGGTATTTGGTGTATAATGCACGCCAAAGCACCCAATAGATGGTTCAGCAATGAAAAGAAAGTCCTGCGGAAACGCTGAAGGAATGTAAGGAATAAAGAAGATGAAAACCATAAAGATGGCACTGTCCGCTTGCGCACTATTCGCGGCGGTAACTTCTGTCGGTAACGCCCGGGCGGCGGATGCCGCGTTCGAGGCGGATTCCGCAAGGCTCGCAGCGCTGCTCGCCGAACCGCAGAAAGGCGACAGGCTTTTGTGGATGCGGAAAGGCTCGTTTGTCGCTGAGAGCGGCAAGTTGTCCGAACACCGTGATCTTGCGAAGTCGCTGCTCGCGCGCATCGACAAGGAGCGAGAAGGCGCGGACGCCGCCCGCAAGGAGGTCCTGCGCCGCCGCTCGATCGTGTGGCGGATCGTCGCCGGATCGCCGGACGCGCCGGCGCGTCTTTCCTCCACGCCGTTCTGCGGCGAGCTCCAGGAATGCGCGTTGACCCTCGACAGGTCCGGCGAGTTCGGCGAGTTCGTGGATGATACGCTTGCGAGCGACGGACGCGCCGTCAAGATGTTCAACTCGCATCACGAATGGTGCGTGATGTTGATGATGAACCGCATCGCGTTCGAGCCGGGCGTGAAGTACCGCGTGCGGGCACGCTTGCGCTGCGAGGGAGCCACGACGGCAAGGGGAAACGCATTCACGGCGGGCGTGTTCGACGAGCGGAAATGGAAAACGACGGGGCAAGCCGTTCGGCGGGCGAATGCCGTGGGCCCGAACTACGCCTGGTACGACATCTGCACGTTCGTCCCGAACGACGGCGAGTACTTCTGGATCGCACCGGGCGGACTGAACAAGGACGGCGACAAGAACGCGAACGCGGTATTGCTCGACAAGATTTCCTTCGAGCCCGTGCCGGAAGAGAAGCTGGCGATCATCCCCGCGCCGCAGAAGATGACGGTGACAGGCGGGAGGGTCGCGCTTGTCGCGACCGCCGTGCCGAAGGTCGAGAAGAAGGCGTCCATCCCGCCGGAGGGCTACGAGCTTTCGATCACGAAGGGCGGCGTGACGATCCGCTGTTCCGACGACGCGGGCGCGTTCTACGCCCGCATGACGCTTGCGCAGATCGAGAAGGTCGATCCGAAGACGAAGCAGAAGATCTATCCGTGCGTGGAGATTGTTGACGCGCCGAAGTTCAAGTGGCGCGGCGTGCTGCTGGACACGGCCCGACACTTCCTCGGCAAGACCGCCATCCTGCGCGTCATCGACGAGATGTCGTGGTACAAGCTCAACGTGCTGCAGATCCATTTTACGGACGGCGATTCGTGGACGCTCGAGATTCCTGAATTCCCTGAACTCGTCAAGCAGGGCGTTGCGAGAGGACGCTCCGGATTCGTGTATGGCGAAAAGCTTCAGCCGTTCTACTACAGCACGAAGGACGTCCAGGAGATCGTCGCCTACGCGGCGGCGCGGCACGTGAAGGTCGTGCCGGAAATCGAGATGCCCGGACATTTCGAGGCGGCGCTCCGTGCGTATCCGTCGATGAAGTGCACGTGTCCCGGCGGCGGCAAGGTGTTCTGCATCGGCAATCCCGAGACGGTGCGTTTCGCCGAGAAGGTGCTAGACCGCGTGTGCGAGCTCTTCCCGAGCGACGTGATCCACTTCGGCGGCGACGAGTGTACGCGCAAGTACTGGAAGGAGTGCCCCGTGTGCCAGGCGCACATCAAGCGCGAGGGCCTGAAAGGCGTGGAGGAAATCCAGCCGTGGCTCACGCGTCATCTCGTGGAGTACTTGGCGAAGAAGGGACGCCGTGCGATTGGCTGGGACGAAATCTTCCTTGCGTCGTCGTGGGAGAAGTGGGACGACTTCCTGAAGGCCGGCGGAGATTCGTTCAACTCGCTCCTGCCCAAGACCACGATGGGCATGTGCTGGCGTCCATGGGGCGCGGGCGCGCTCGCCGCGAACAAAGGCTACGAGATCGTGCGCTGCCCCACGTCGAACTGCTACTTCGACTTCAGCCAGGGACTGCCCGAGGACCCGTTCCCGTATTTCGGGCGTGGAGTCATTTCCTTGGAGAAGGCGTACCGCTTCGACGTGCTTGAGGGCGTCGAGCCGCAGGCGCGCAAGAACGTGGTTGGCGGCCAGTGCTGCAACTGGGCGGAGCGGACGCCCAACATAACCATGCTGGAGTGGAAACTCTGGCCCCGCGCGCTCGCGCTCTCCGAGGCGCTCTGGACGTATCCCGATCCTGCGAAGCGCGACTTCGCCGAGTTCTCGCAGCGCGCCGCCGCGCATCGCCTCCGCCTCATCCGCTCACGCGTCAACTGCGCCCCGCTGAAGTAGCGGATAACTTTGATTATTGCTTTCGCTGTTGGGAGAATAGGAGTCTCGGAGATAAGGAGAATGGTTAAAAAATCCGGAGGTTAAGATGAGTGGACGCAGAAACGAATTAATGAATGTGAAAAGTTTTTGCGTTTACAAGAAAAGTTTTCAAGTTCGCCGTAAAATGTGATATAATTATTCCCGAAAGCGGTTAATAGGAGATTTTAACTGGATGATTCAAAGGCCGAGATACAAATTTCCTGCTTGAAAGGACCAATGTCAATGAAGAAAGCGATATCGGTTAGCGGATGTTTCGATGACAAGTCGACGCGAAGTGGTTTTGTGGGTTTAGGTGGTGAAAATGACTCGTAACTACATCGGCATAGACGGTGGGGGGACGAAGACGGCGGCCATTCTCTTCGACGAGGAAGGGCATGTGTTGGCACGACACGTAACGGGACCTTGCAATCCAAACGTGCTCGGCTTCGACGAAAGCACTGCGCGCGTGAAGGAGATCGTCGAGACGCTGACGCAGGGCGAGCCGCGTTCCGTCGCGGCCATCTACATCGGCACGGCGGGAATCTTCACGAAGGACGACGGACCGCGTTTCGCCGCAGCCGTTTCGCGCGCGTGTGGCATTGAGAAAGTGAAGTGCGAGAACGACGTGATGAACGTGGTTGCCGCCGCGACGGATGCCGACCGGTGCGTGGCGGGCGTGAGCGGAACGGGCATGATCGTGTATGCGAAGGAGCCGGATCGCGTGACGCGCCTCGACGGATGGGGGTATCTGCTGGGGCTCGGCGGTAGCGGATACGATATCGGACGCGACGTGATCCGCGCGGCGGTCGGCGAGTCGGAAAGTACTTCCGCCGCGACGGCGCTCACGCCGCTCGTCGAACGCAAGGCGGGCATGACGCTTGAGAACCTTGTTCTCGAAGTCTATCGACACGAACCCGCGTTTGTCGCGTCGTTCGCACCGCTCGCGTTCGAGGCGGAGGCAACGGGTGATGCGATTGCGAAAGACATCCTTGCCGCAAATGCCTGCGCCTTCGCGAAGTTGCTGAATCGCGCGGCGGAACTGTACGACTGCGGGAACGAAGTCGTCGTCTCCGGCGGAATCGCCACGAACGCCCGTTTCGGGGAACTGCTTGCGGAGGAGCTCAACGAGGGACTGCGCCTCGTCGTGCCGTCGTGTCCGCAGGTCATCGGCGCCTGCATCAATTGCGCCCGTTTCTACGGCGTGGATTCGGCGCCGCTCCGTGCGCATGACGAGGCGACGTCTTCGCAACGGTGAGTCTTTTTGGTATAATCAACGCATCGAAAAGTAGATCGAGGAGATGAAATGAATAGAAGAGAGTTCCTGTTCGGGGCGGCTGCGGCCGCCGGGGCGATGTCCGCATTTGCGGCAAATGGTGCGCCGGGCGGCGCGGCGAAACCGGCGCAGGAGAAGGTCCGCCTCCGCATCGCGCACCTGACCGATCCGCAGTTCGGGTTCGGTCCCGGCAAGTCGGCGGCCAAGAAATACGCGGCCGACCTTGCGCGCTTCGAGCGTGAGATCGAGATCGTCAACGACATGAAGCCGGACCTCGCGCTGATCACGGGCGACCTGACGAACAACTACAATGACGTGACGAAGGAATGGCCGCGTCTGCTCGGCAAGTTCAAGGTGCCGCTCGCCGTCGCGCCGGGCAACCACGACCTCGGCAACTCCATCACGAAGCCGGTCCTCGATCGCTACCTTTCCGTGTTCGGCTACGACTACAAGTCGTTTGACGTGAAGGGGTGGCACATCATCGTGGGCAACACGCAGTTCTGGCGCAAGACGGACCTCGTGGAGGAGAAGGCCCGCTACGAGGCGTGGCTGAAGGACGAATGCAAGAAGGCGAAGGCGTTCGTAGGACGCGTGCTGTTCGCCGGACACATCCCGCCGTTCGCAGACAAGCCGACCGAAGGGGACACCTACGAGAACTACCCGAAGGCCGGACGCGCCGCGCGCATGGAGATGTACCGCGCCACCGGCGCGCGGTTCTTCCTCGCGGGCCACACGCACCGCTTCATCGCCCACGGCTGGAAGGACCTCACGATCCTCAACCCCGAGACGACGAGCACCAACTTCGACGGCCGGCCGCACGGTCTCCGTCTGTTCGACATCGCGGACAAGTACGACTACTCCTACAACTTCGTCAAGGTCCGCTAACCCGGAAACGGAAGTAAGGCTATGCTCAAGACGGAAATGCGCAATCCGCGGACGACGCATCTCGACCGCATGACGACGGCCGAGATGCTGCGCGTGATCCAGGACGAGAACTACAACGCTGTCAAGGCGGTGGACGGTTGTCTCGACGCGGTGGAACGCGCCGTCGACGCCGTGACAGAGGCCTTGCGGAAGGGCGGACGCCTCATCTACGTCGGCGCGGGGACGTCCGGGCGGCTCGGCGTCCTTGACGCCTCCGAGGCGTGTCCGACGTTCGGCGTGCCGGAAGGTACGATCGTGGGCGTGATGGCGGGCGGCGTGGAGGCGCTGCACCGCGCGGGCGAACCGGAGGAGGACAGCGCGGCGTTCGGCGAGCGCGACGTCAAGGCGCTGAACCTCACCCCCGCCGACTGCGTGGTGGGCATTAGCGCGGCGGGCGGTGCAGAGTACGTGCTTGCGGCGGTCGGGTATGCTAAGTCGCTCGGGTGCGTCACGGTGGGGCTCACGTGCAACGAGGGATCGCCGCTCGCGGAACTGGCGGACATCGCGATCATTACGGACACCGGTGCGGAGGTCGTGACGGGTTCGACGCGCATGAAGGCCGGCACGGCGCACAAGCTCGTCCTCAACATGCTCTCCACCTGCTCGATGGTGCATCTGGGGAACGTCTACGAGAACATGATGGTCAACCTCCGCCCGACGAACGACAAGCTGCGTGCGCGGATGATCGGCATCGTTACCGAGATCCGCAAGGTCGACCGCGACGAGGCGCGCGCACTTCTTGACCGTTTTGGCTGGAGCATCAATGCGATCATCGAGCAAACCTGAACACTCAGCAACTCAAAGCATAAAGGTAGAGGAAAAATGGAAAGCAACAATATGCCGCGCAGAAGTTTCGTGAAGTTAGGTCTCGCCGCAGCGGCCGTTCCAACTATCGTGCCCCGCCACGTGCTTGGCGGGCCCACGGCCCCAAGTAACCGCATTACGCTTGGTTGCGTGGGCATCGGCGGCATCGGTTACAGCCAGATCCAGGCACACGCCAAGGCCGGGTTTCAGGTGGAGTCGCTTTGCGATGTGGATGACGTCCACGCCAAGAAAACGTACGACAAGTTCCCGCAGGCGCGTCGTTACCGCGACTTCCGCGACATGCTTGCGAAGGAGGGCGACAAGATCGACGCCGTCTACTGCGGCACGCCCGACCATACGCACGCCTTTGTGACGCTCGCGGCCCTGCGCGCGAAGAAGCATGTCTGCTGCGTGAAACCCCTCACGCGCTCGATGGAGGAGTGCTACCTCGTGGTCGATGAGGCGAAGAAGGCCGGCGTCGCTACGCAGGTCACGGCCACGCCCTGTACGAGCGAGAACGCCTGCCGCGTGTGCGAGATTATCGCCTCTGGAATTCTCGGTGACATCGTGGAGGCGCACGCCTGGACGAACCGTCCTACGTGGCCGCAGGGCATGCCGTCGTATCCCGATTTCACATCGCCCGTTCCAAAGACGTTCGACTGGGACCTGTGGCTCGGTTCGGCGGAGAAGCGTCCGTATGCGCACCGCTGGCCGGCGAACAATCCCATCGTGAAGATGGCGCCGGGGGCGTGGGGGCGCGATGTCGTCTACCATCCCTTCAACCACCGCGGCTGGTACGACTTCGGCGCGGGCGCGCTAGGAGACATGGGCTGCCACCAGGCGAATACCTTCTACCGCGCGCTGAACCTCGGGCATCCCTCGATGATCAGTGCCACGAGCACGCGCCTTAGCGACGTCGCGTTCCCGCTTGCGAGCATCGTGACGTACGACTATCCGAAGCGCGGCGGATTCCCGGAGCTGCGTCTAGTGTGGTACGATGGGCTCATCAAGCCGCCGGTGCCGAAGGAGATGAAAGGCAAGGGACTCCCGAAGGAGGGCGTGCTGTACGTCGGCACGAAGGCGACGATGCTCGTTGCCGGACTGGTGGACGGCATCCGCATCCTTGATCCTGCGCTCAACGAGAAGGCAAAGACAATCCCGCGCACTCTGCCGCGTCGCGGCGACATCAGCAAGGAGTGGCTGACCGCGTGCAAGGGCGGCGAGAAGGCCGGCTGCAGTTTCGACTGGGCGCTCCTCATCACCGAGTTCGTGCTGCTCGGAAACCTAGCAGTGCGCACGGGACGCGCCGTCGCGTTCGACCCGAAGACGCTACACGTGACGAACAACTCGGCCGCCGACGCGCTCATCCGCCTCAAGTACTACAACGGCTGGAGCCTTTCGTAACGGATACATGGCGTCATCCCGCATTTCCGTAATCTTGCTGTTCGCCGCCCTGCACGCGGCGGCGTACGGCGTGGCATTCACGAATCCCGTTTGGCGGGTCGGCACGGCCGATCCCACATGCTGGCAGGCTGGCGGTGACTACTATCTCACATCAACATCCAGGGCATTGTTGAAAAGCCCAGACCTTATACATTGGCGGAAGGTGCGCGGTGACTTCCTCGCCCCAGGCGAGCGCGCGCGAGTGAAGCGTGCTTGGCGCGGGATATGGGCACCTGACGTGGTGCGCATCGGCAACGTATGGAATCTCTACGTCTCGTATTGGAACGGCGCGGAGAACACGGCCATCGCTGTCTACACGAGCGACCGTCCAGAAGGCCCGTTCACGAACGGCGTGATCGTGACGGACGGGCGAGTGACGGGCATCTTCGACACGATTGACCCCGAAGTGGTGAAAGACCCGGAAACGGGGAAGGTGTGGATGTTCTTCGGCTCAGTTGGTAAGGTACACCGCGTGGAACTGACGGCGGACGGGCGCGCGCTTGCACCGGGTGCCAAATACGTTCACGTGGCGGGGCTTCACGCAGACGATCCCAAAGCGCATCCGCACCGCCGCCGCGTGTTCGAGGGCACGTACCTGTATCGGCGCAAGGGCTGGTGGTATCTCTTCGCGAGTTCGGGCGAATACAACAACGGCACGTATGCCGTCGTGGTGGGGCGCGCGCGGCGGATCACTGACGATTTCACGGACCGCGCCGGACGGCTGATGAAGGAAGGTTTTGCCGAGAAGATTCTCAGCTCGCGGCCGGGAGACCGATTCTACGGACCCGGACACAACGGCGAAATCTTCGCCGCGCCGTCCGGACGCACTTACATGATCTACCACTGCCACGACCGGGAAGTCGCGCCTTACAAGCCAGACGGCTACAACCCGCGTCCGCTCTTCCTGCAGGAAATCTTCTGGGACGCGGAAGGTTGGCCGTATTTCGAGACAGGACGCCCCGCCGCGACGGGCGAGTTCCGCTGATCAGCAGGCGAGGATGAAGTCCTCGACGAGTCCGGACATCACGCCTTGCGCGGTTTTCGTGGCCGTGAGCACCTCCTCATGGCAGAGGGGGCGCGGAGAAATGCCGGCGGCGAGGTTCGAGACGAGCGAGAGTCCCGCCACCTGGATGCCGCATGCGCGCGCGAAGACGGCTTCGGGGACAGTGCTCATGCCCACAACGTCGGCGCCGATGTGTCCGTATGCGCGGATTTCGGCGGGCGTCTCGAAGACCGGGCCTGACGTAAATGCGTAGATTCCCTCCATCACGCGCAGGCCGCGTCTGTTCGCGGCGCCGTGCAGCACGTCGCGCAGGTGCTTGGTGTAGACCTCCGTCATGTCGGGGAAGCGCGGCCCCCAGCCTTCGACCACCGGGCCGATTAGCGGGTTGATGCCCACGGTGTTGATGTGGTCCTTTAGGATCACGAAATCGCCGGGTTTGAGCGCGGGGTTGATGCCGCCCGCCGCGTTCGTGAGAAGGATCTTCGTTCCGCCCATGCGCCGGAGCAGCTCCACGGGGAAGACGACGGTCTCCCAGCCTACGCCCTCGTACCAGTGGCGGCGTCCGCAGAAGGCGGCCACGCGACGTCCGGCGCGCTCGTACAGCCAGAACTCGCCGGTGTGTCCCACGACGGTCGCGGCGCCGAGTCCGGGGATGTCCGCGTAGGGAATGCGCGCGAACGTGCGGTCGGCTGAAAGCGCGTCGGCCCAGCCGCTGCCAAGCACAATTGCGACATCCGGCGGACGCTCGAAGCAGACGTCTGGCAGGAAGTCTGCCATGCGGTCGAACAATTTCAAATCCATTATGTACCACCTTTCTTTGATTGGCTGGCGATATGATACCATATTTGCGGACATGCGGGATGCGTTTTTTTTCCTGGCCATCTTACATTTTTGTCGCATCGGCGGCGTTTTGGGGTTGCGTATCCGCCCCTGGCGTGCGATAATAGGGGCGTTCTTGACCATCAAAGGACGTCGACATGAAAGAAATAGAAGGAAAGCTTACGGCCAAAGGCCTGAAAATCGCGCTCGTGGCGAGCCGGTTCAACTCGTTCCTCGTGGAGCAGCTCGTGAAGGGCGCGGCGGACGCGTTCAACCGCCTCGGCGGCGACGCCGCAGGGCTCGTGCTCGTGCGCGTGCCGGGTGCCTACGAAATCCCCGTGACGGCGAAGAAGCTCGCCGCGTCGAAGAAGTTCGACGCCGTGGTGGGCCTCGGCGCGGTCGTGCAGGGCGCGACGGCGCACGCCGCGCTCATCAACGAGACGACAGCGCGCGCGTTCACGGAGATTGCGCTTGAGACGGGCGTGCCCGTCGTAGATGGCGTGGTGAGCGCCGAGAACCTCGAGCAGGCGGTCGAGCGCTGCGGCACCAAGCAGGGCAACAAGGGCTTTGCGGCGATGCAGGCGGCAATTGAGCTCGCGAACGTCCTGAAGCAGATTTGACAACCAACCAAACACCAAAGAAAAAGGAAAAACCAAAATGGCAGTAAAGAAAGTTGCGTTTCTGACGGCCGGCGGACTCGCGCCGTGCCTCAGTTCCTCGATCGGATTCCTGATCGACACGTACACGAAGAAAGCTCCTGAAGTGGAGATGATCGGCTACATCAACGGTTACATGGGCCTCCTGAAGGGCGAGTCCATTCCCGTGACGCCGGAAGTGCGCAAGAACGCGCTCCTCCTCACGCAGCACGGCGGCAGCCCGATCGGCAACAGCCGCGTGAAGCTCACGAACGTGAAGGACTGCGTGAAGCGCGGCCTCGTGAAGGAAGGCGAGGATCCGCTCAAGGTGGCGGCCGACCAGCTCGTGAAGGACGGCGTGGACGTGCTGCACACGATCGGCGGTGACGACACGAACACGACCGCGGCCGATCTCGCGGCATATCTCGCGAAGAACAACTACAAGCTCATCGTGGTTGGCCTCCCGAAGACGATCGACAATGACGTCTACCCGATCAAGCAGTCGCTCGGCGCATACACTGCCGCCGAGGAGGGAGCGCAGTTCTTCGCGAACGTCGTGAAGGAAAACAGCGCCAACCCGCGCTCGCTCATCATCCACGAGGTGATGGGGCGCAACTGCGGCTGGCTCACGGCGTTCACAGCGATCTACTACACCAAGCTTCTCAAGCGGCGGATCAAGTTCTTGCCGGAATTCGGCCTCACCCGCGAGCGTCAGTCGATCCACGCGGTGTACGTGCCCGAGTCGCGCGTCAACTTCGCGTCCGAGGCCGAGCGCCTGCGCAAGATCATGGACAAGTACGACTGCGTGAACATCTTCGTCTCCGAGGGCGCCTGCGTGAAGGAGATCATCAAGGAGATGCAGAAGCGCGGCGAGGAAATCCCCATGGACGCCTTCGGCCACCCGCGGCTCGACAAGGTGAACGTGGGCCAGTGGTTCGCGAAGCGCTTCGGCGAACTCCTGGGTGCGGAGAAGACGCAGGTGTTCAAGAGCGGCTACTTCGCCCGCTCGGCCGCGCCGTGCAAGAAGGACCTCCAGCTCATCCAGCTCTGCGCCGAGAAGGCCGTCGAGTGCGCCCTCGCGGGCGTGGGCGGCGTGATTGGCAAGGACGAGGACCACCACAACGACCTCCGTGCGTGTGAATTCGAGCGCATCAAGGGCGGCAAGCCGTTCAACGTGCGCAACTCGCGCTTCCGCAAGCTCCTGGTCTCAATCGGCCAGCCGCGTCCGCGCAAGACCCGCGTCGTGAAGAAGTAACTTAAAGGTGGAGCCTAAAGAAATGGCAGAAGCAGAGAAAGAAAATTCGGCGCCGGTTCGCGGCGTGGTCGTGGAGTTCGACTTCACGGCAATCGACGGAGGCCAGCTCCTGTTCGACACGGCGAAGAAGATCCTCGCCGCGAAGGGCGTTGACCTTACGATCAAGCTTGAGGCGCTGCACCTCGCTGGCGGCAACTACCAGGGCGGACTCGCCGAGCTGTTCCGCACGCTCGACAAGAAGTGCGACGCGGCCGCCACGGCTCGCGACCTGCACGACGCATTCGGCAAGGCGCTGACCGAGCGGGCCGTCGCTGCGGTGACGCCTGGCTTCAAGGCTTTTGTCTCCGCGCTCGTGGAGCGTGGCGTGAAGGTGGTGATCGCAACGCGGTCAAACCTCGATACGCTCCGCCCCGCGTTCGAGGGCTTCGACCCCGAGAAGGTGGTGCTCTACGCCGAGCCGTCGATGACGTACGGCAACGGCAAGTGGGACGCCTGGCGTCGTGCGTGCAGCCAGAACGGCCTCGTGGACGTCCTGACGGTCGCCGTGACCGGCAGTGGCTTCGGCGTGAAAGCCGCCCTCGTGGCTGGCATGAGCGCCATCGCCGTGGTCCACGAGCATGTGGCGTACCAGGACTTCGGCGGTTCGGACGTAGCGGTTGAATCCTTCGACGCGAGTCTCGCCGACGAGGTGTTCCGCATGCTGCACATGTAACGATGACAGGCATCGAGAGATTGCATTCCATCATGGTCCGTCTCCGCGACCCGGAGACGGGCTGTCCGTGGGATTGTGTGCAGACGCTGTCTTCCCTCAAGCCCTGCGTGCTGGAGGAGACGTACGAACTCCTCGCGGCGATGGACCGTCCGGAAGACCGCGCGAACTACGTGGAGGAGCTCGGCGACGTGCTCCTCCAGGTGATGTTCCAGTGCGTCATGGCCGAGCAGGCGGGGACGTTCTCGTTCGATGACGTGGCGAACGCTATCTCGGACAAGCTTGTCCGCCGTCACCCGCACGTGTTCGGCGACGTGGTGGCGAAGGATCCCGCCACGGTGCTGAAGAACTGGGAGCAGATCAAGCAGCAGGAGCACAAGAAGGAGACGCGCCACAGCGCGCTCGACGGCGTGCCGTCCGCCCTGCCCGCGCTCTTGAAGGCGCAACGTACGGCCGAGAAGGCCGCGCGCGTGGGCTTCGACTGGAAGGATTCGTCCGGCGTCCTCGACAAGATCGAGGAGGAAATCGGCGAACTGCGCGAGGCCGTGGCCGAACGCACGAGCGAGAACCCGGAGGACTCCGTCCACGTGAAGGAGGAGCTGGGCGACCTGCTCTTCGCCGTCACCAACTACGCGCGGCACCTGAAGGTGGACGCCGAGAGTGCGCTCGAGGGCACCACGGCGAAGTTTGCGCGGCGCTTCCGCGCCGTCGAGGCCGCCGCGAAGGCACAGGGGCGCGACCTCAAGACGATGACCCTTGCCGAAATGGACGCGCTCTGGGAAAAGGCCAAGAAAAACGAGTGGAAGTAGTTGCTATAGAGCCTCATGGGTTTTGCATGGGTGTGAAGGCGGCCGTTGAGAAAGCCTCTCGCACCCTTTCGCTTTCTCATGCCAAGACGGTATACTGCCTCCATGAGCTCGTACACAACGAGCAGGTGGTGTCTGATTTGAAGGCACGCGGGATGCTCTTCGTCGACTCGCTTGACAACGTGCCTGATGGCGCCACCGTGCTCTTCAGCGCGCACGGCGTAGCGCCGGCGGTGCGCGATAAGGCGCAAAGGCGTGGGCTGGAGGTCGTAGACGCGACCTGTCCGTTCGTCGCGCGCGCGCACCGCACCGCGCGCGATTTCGCCGCACGAGGCGTGCCGGTGGTAGTGGTTGGGCACGCAGAGCACGCGGAAGTGCTTGGAATCGTCGGCGAGATATCAGAGTGCGGCGTTGTCGCCTCGCCCGAAGATGTGGCGGCGCTGCCCTATCCCGAAAGCTCGCCGCTCGGAGTCCTGTGCCAGACGACAATGTCGTCTGGAACCGTACGCACCGTGCTGGATGCGCTGAAGGCGCGCTATTCACGCCTTGAAACTCCCCCGGCGGCGGACATCTGCATGGCCACGCGCGACCGGCAGCGCGCGGTAGAGGCTTTCGTGCGAGGCGGCGGCGACGGCGTGCTCGTGCTGGGCAGCGCGGGCAGCTCGAACTCGAACCGCCTCGTCGAGGTAGCCCGCGCTGCGGGCGCGGCGTTTGCGGCGCGGGCGGGCACGTTGGACGAGGTGCGCGCAATCGACTTCGCCGGCGTAGGGCGACTCGGCGTGACTGCCGGCGCATCCACGCCAGAGAATTTTCTGGAGCGTACCGTTGAAATGCTCTCCGTCGCCCCGCGCAAGTGATATTTGTGGTATAATGTAGCGGCTTACGCGAGGTAGTATGGCTGAAGAAGTGAAAGAAAAACTGCTGGAACCTGAAGAGGTTCGCCAGCGCATTGAAAAGCTGAAGGTTTCCGTCGGCGAGATGGCCGCCTACATCGGCATAGACGAGCGTCGCCGCCGTCTGGCCGAGCTGGAGGGTCTGCAGGCGGGCGCGGACTTCTGGAACGACCAGGCGAAGGCGAAGGACGTGATCGCCAAGACGAACGCTGAGCGCGCCTACGTGGTGCCGTTCGACGCGCTCCTGAAGAGCGTGGACGACGCGGCCGTGATGTTCGAGCTCGCCGAGATGGAGGAGGGGCCTGCGCAGCAGACTGCTCTCAAGGACACGCTGGCGGAGTGCGCGAAGGCGGACGAGTACTTCGCCAAGCTGAGGATGCAGTCGCTCCTCGGCGGCAAGTTCGACGCCTGCAACGTGTTCGTGAAACTCCACGCCGGACAGGGCGGCACCGAGGCGTGCGACTGGGTGACGATGCTCTACCGCATGTACCAGCGCTACGCCGAGGACCAGGGCTGGAAGATCGAGGAGTACGACCAGCAGCCTGGCGAAGAAGCCGGCCTGAAGGACGTCTACTTCCGCATCGAGGGACCCTACGCCTACGGCATCATGAAGGCCGAACGCGGCATCCACCGCCTCGTGCGCATCTCGCCGTTCGACGCGAACAAGCGCCGGCAGACCTCATTCGCCTCCGTCGAGACGGTTGCCGAGATCAACGACGACATCGACGTGGAGATCAAGGACGAGGACCTGCGCATCGATACATACCGCTCCGGCGGCGCGGGCGGACAGCACGTCAACAAGACCGACTCGGCGGTGCGCCTCACGCACCTCCCAACCGGCATCGTGGTGGCCTGCCAGAAGGAACGCTCGCAGCACATGAACAAGGAAAAGGCCATGAACATGCTGCGCGCCCAGCTCTACGAATACTACGAGGACCAGAAGAAGGCCGAGATGGACCGCTTCTACGGCGCGAAGTCCGCCAACGGCTGGGGCAGTCAGATTCGGTCGTACGTATTTTGTCCCTACACGATGGTGAAGGACCTCCGCACCGAGTACGAGACGAGCGACGTGGACGGCGTGATGGACGGCCACATCCAGCCGTTCGTCGAGGCTTGGTTACAGCAACAGGCGGCCAAGAAAACGGCATGAACATCCTCGCGATAGACAGGTCCACGGACACGCAGTCCGTCGCCCTTGCGCTTGACGGCAAGGTGTGCGCGAAGGTTTTCGCGGGCCTGGACTCTCGCGCAAGCGACTGGCCTGTGAAGATCCGCGATTTTCTCGCCGCATACGGAAAGACTGTGCGCGACCTCGACCAAGTGCTAGTGGGGCAGGGGCCTGGCAGCTTCGCCGGTATCCGTGCCGCGCTTGCGTTTGCGCAGGGGATCGCCCTCGGCAATCCGTCCTGCACGGTCGTGGGCCTGCCCAGCACATACGCTCTCACGCGGGACGGTGCGCACACGGTCGTAATCGGCGACGCCCGCCGCGACCGCTACTGGGTGGCGGTCTACGACGGCGTGCAGGCAGTCGGCGACTTCACGCTCGTGGGCAAGGACGGGCTTAGCGCCGCCGTGCCCGAACACTACGCCGTGGTCACGCCGGACGGAGCGCGCATAGAGCCGCTTCTCTCCGCCGTATTCGGCCACCACTACAAGGGCTCGCTCACGCCGCTCGCGTCGCATCTCCTCGAAGTAGCGCTCGCCCACCCCGAGCTGCCGCGTCCCGAGCCGCTGCCACTTTACCTACAGCCTCCAGTCCGCTGAAGATTGCAATGGACAAGCATAATCCATACGAAATCGCCGCGGCCATCGCCGAGCTGAATGTCTGGGACAAGGTCTCTGCCCACAACTGGGCGCTTGTGCCGCAGATGAGCGAGGAGCCGTACATCGTGACGGTTGGTCCCGAGAAGGACCGTGACAAGGGACCAGTGGTGGGGCGTCTGCTGCTGTTCCCCGGCTTGGAGAATTTCCGCAATTTCGCCATCACGCGCCGCGTGCCCGAATTCGGCGTGTGGATGAGTCCGCTTGAGTTCCGACACTGGGAGGTGATCGCGGTGAAGAAGGGCCCCGCGGAAATCTTCGGCTACGTGCCAGGCTACGTGCCGCAGCCACCCACCGCCGCCGACCAGGAGTTCCTCGCGCCGCTCCTCTACGAGTCGCTGGGCGTGCTAATGCGCGTGGAGGAGGATCCGCAGTTGCCGCTAAAGTACTTCGAGAAGGAACATGCCCTCTTCGCGCGAAAGGAAGTTGTGGAGGGAGTGTGGCAGGACGGTCCGCTCCGGATGCCGCCGGACGAAGAGGTGAAGTTTGTGGAGCGCGTGCAGCTCGACAACGCCAAGTGTCGGCTCGCGGCGAAGCTGCCCGTCGTTGCGGAAGAAAAGTGGGAAGTCGACTTCGTGTTGGTTCCCGCCTACCATACGCGCGAGGCGCGTCCTCGGTTCCTCTACGTGTTCGCGGCCGTCGATGCCGCCACGGCCCAGCGCGTGGTGTGGCTGAAGATTTCCGTGGGTGGCACGGACGCTGCGCTGAAGGCCCTGTGGGAAGGGCACGCAGCACGGATGCTGGAGGCGATGCTCCGCCTCGGGCGCGCACCCGGGGAGATACACGTGCGGTCCGGACGCATGGCGCGTTTCCTGCGTCCTCTTGGCCTGCACATTCCGTTCAAGCTCGTTCACCACGCGAAGCTGGGTGCGCTGGACGCCGCGCTGAACCATGCCGCGAAAACAAACACATTCTAAACCTCTAGGCATTTCAGATATGTATCCTGATCTTCCCCTCTGGCTTTCAATCGTATGCGTGATCGGCGGACTCGCCGTTCTGGCCTGGAGCGCGAATGCGTTCGTGGATGGCGCGAGCGCGGTGGCGAAGGCGTTCGGGGTGAGTCCGTTCATCATCGGCATGGTCATCATCGGGTTCGGAACTTCCGCGCCGGAACTGTGCGTGTCGGCGCTGTCGGGCGCGACGGGCCATTCCGATCTCTCGCTCGGCAACGCATACGGCTCTTGCGTATTCAACATCGCGGTGATCCTCGGCGTGGCCGCGCTCATCAAGCCGCTTGTAGTGAAGCCGTCTATAGTTTTTGTTGCGGTGCCGTCGCTCGTTGCGATTGCGCTCCTTTCCTGTTGCCTCGTTACCACGGGCAACGGATTCTCGCGTGTTGACGGATTCATCCTCCTGGGCGTATTCGCCGTCCTGATGCCGGCCTACTGCTGGTTCGACCAGTCGCAGAAGAAGAAGGCGGATGCAGTCGGCGCGCTCGGCGAGCGCGCCCTACCGGCTACTGGGACAACGGGCGTCTCGCCCGTTGAAGGTCGTGATAGACCGATGCCGCTGTGGAAGGGGTGGCTGCTTTTGGTGCTGGGGCTTGCGTTTCTGGTGGGGTCTTCGCACGTGCTTGTGTGGGGGTGCGTTGATTTGGCACGCACGATTGGCGTGAGCGAGCTGCTTATCGGCCTGACCGTGGTATCCGTCGGCACGTCGCTTCCGGAGCTTGCGAGCGCTGTCGCCTCGGCGCGGAAGGGCGAGCACGAGTTCGTGCTAGGCAACATCGTGGGGTCGAACTTCTTCAACACGCTCGCGGTTGTGGGACTTGCGGGGGCCATCTCGCCGTTCAAGAACATCAGCCCGTACCTGCTTTCGCGCGACCTGCCGATGATGGTGGTGATGTCCGTTTCTATCGCCGTGTTCGGCCTCAACTACCGCAAGCCGAGCGAACCCAAGGCGATTGGACGCGTGGTGGGCGCGTTGTGGCTGCTGTTTTTTGCCGCGTACATGGGCCTGATGCTCTGGCAGGAAACCGGCGCGAAATAATGTGGCTTCAAGAAAGGAACGATTATGTCGACAGAGAAGAAAGTCAAGATACTGCAGTTCGGCGAAGGAAACTTCCTGCGCTGCTTCGTGGACTGGATGGTGGACATCATGAACGAGAAGGCGGGCTTCGACGCCGTCGTGCAGATCGTCCAGCCAATCGGCGACGAGCTGAGTCCGCCCTCGAAGATCCTCAACGCGCGCGGCGGGCGCTACCACACTGTGTTGCGCGGCGTGGAGGGTGGCAAGCCCGTGGAGCTGTTCCGCGAGATCACATGCGTGAAGGGCGTGCTGAACGCCATCTCCGAATGGCCGGCCGTGGAGGAGGTCGCGCGGAATCCCGACTTGCGCTTTATCGTTTCCAACACCACTGAGGCGGGCATTGAGTACCGCGAAGGCGCAAACACCTTCCCCGCGAAGGTCGCGAAGCTCTGCGTGGAGCGCGCGAAGGCGGGACTGCCGGGTCTCATATTCATCCCGTGTGAGCTTATCGACAAGAACGGCGCGATGCTGCGCGAGCACGTGTTCCACTACCTCGCCGACTGGGGCGAGAGCGCCGCCGCCGTGTGGGTGGAGAAGGACTGCGTGTTCTGCTCCACGCTCGTGGACCGCATCGTGGCGGGGCGTCCCGACGCCGAATCGGCGGCGCGCTACGCCAAGCAGCTCGGCGAGCAGGACGACGTGCTCGTATGCGGCGAGCCGTTCCACTTTTGGGTGATCCAGACGGACTTCGACCTTGAGAAGGAAATCCCGTTCCAGAAGGCGGGGCTCAACGTGGTCTACACGAAGGACCAGACGCCCTACCGCACGCGCAAGGTGCGTTTCCTGAACGGCGCGCACACGGCGACAGTACTGGAAGGACATCTCGCCGGCTTCACGTTCGTGGCCGAGCTGGTGGCCGACCCGAAGTTCAACGCCTTCTTCCGCCAGATTCTTTTCGACGAGATTCTGCCAACCATCGACCTGCCGGACGCCGACAAACGCGCCTACGCGGAGTCGGTGCTCGAGCGTTTCGCCAATCCGTTCGCGAACCACCGTCTGCTCTCGATCTGCCTCAACAGCGTGTCGAAGTGGAAAGTCCGCGTGCTGCCCACGATCCTCGATTACCTGAAGATGTTCGGGAAATTGCCGCCTGGCCTCACGGGGTCGATGGCGTCGCTCATCAAGTTCTACCGCACGGATGCGGTGAACGACAGCCCCGAGGTGATGGCCTACTTCAAGACCAATCCATCCGTGGACGACATCCTCCGCAAGTCAGATTTCTGGGGCATGGACCTTACTACAATCCCAGGTTTCGCCGAATTTGTGAAATTACAATTGCTCGGGCATTGACTGCGGCGGAACGTTTTGATAAACTATCCCGCGTTCCTGCGACCGTCTAAGGAGATTTCTCCCCGTTGCGGGCGTCCGCCAGTTCCTGCGGATGTTCGAATTTGCGCACGCGCGCTGCGGGTAGGGGTCCTGGGCGCTGGAACGCGTACAAAAACAAAAGAAAGAAAAAAGAAAATGCAGATTGACAAATCCGCCATCCGTTCCGAGTTCCAGCGCCATGACCGCGATACGGGCTCGTCCGAAGTGCAGATCGCGCTTCTCACCAAGGAGATCCAGGCGCTCACGCAGCACCTGAAGGCCAACAAGAAGGACCATTCGTCCCGCCACGGCCTGCTCCGCAAGGTCAACAACCGCCGCAAGCTCCTCGACTATCTCAAGCGCGAGGACGAGGCGAAGTACAAGGACCTCATCGCGAAGCTCGGCCTTCGCCGCTAATAAAATACGGAAAAATCCATGGGCGGGGCTCGGGGTCGCCATAGACCCCGTTCGTTGTCCCCCATGGGAGGAAACTATCCAATGCAGAATACCAAGCAGTTCAAGGTTTCGATCGGGGGCAAGGACCTCGTGATCGAGACGGGCCTTTTGGCCCAGCAGGCCGCCGGGGCCGTCTCCGTATCGTATGGCGATACGACGGTCTTCACGGCCGTGACGAACACCGATACGCCCCGCGAGGGCATTGACTTCTTCCCGCTCCAGTGCGAGTACCGCGAGAAGTTCTACGCGGCCGGCAAGTTCCCGGGCGGCTTCTTCAAGCGCGAGGCGCGTCCCACGAGCAAGGAAATCCTCACGGCCCGCATGTGCGACCGTCCGATACGTCCGCTGTTCCCCGACGGGTACTACAACGACGTGCAGGTCAACTCGATGCTCATCCAGAGCGACGGCACGCGTGAGGCGGACTTCCTCGCCGTGAACGCCTCTTCGGCCGCGCTCCACATCAGCGAGATCCCGTTCATGGGCCCGATCGGCTGCGTCCGCATCGGCCGCGTGGACGGCGAGTGGGTGATCAACCCCTCGCACGACCAGAAGGCGAAGAGCGACATCGACCTCCTCTACGCCGGCATCCGCGGCAAGTTCCTCATGATGGAGGGCTCCGCCGCCGAGGTGAGCGACGAGGACTTCCTCGCCGCCCTCAAGCGCGCTCATGAGGAAGTCGAGAAGATCATCGACCTCCAGATCGAGATGCGCCGCGCCCTCGGCAAGCCGGACAAGGATATCCACGACGTCCCGCAGCCGCAGGACAAGATGGACTTCATCCGCGCCGAAGGCGGTGAGGCCCTCGCGGTCGCGCTCCTCATCAAGGGCAAGCTCGAGCGCCAGGGCAAGGTCAGCGCCATCAAGGAGGACCTCCTCAAGAAGGTCTCCGAGAAGTGGCCCGAGATCGACGCCGTCGGCTTCGTGCACCTCTTCGACGCGCTCGAGATCGAGACCGTCCGCAAGAACGTGCTCGAGAAGGGCCTCCGCATCGACGGACGCGCCCAGCACGAGATCCGTCCGCTCGCGGCCCAGGTGGGCGTGCTCCCGCGCGTCCACGGCTCGGCGATCTTCTCGCGCGGCGAGACGCAGTCGTTCGCCACGGTCACGCTCGGCACGAAGAAGGACGCCCAGGAGCTCGACTCCGTGACGGGCGGCCCCACGAGCCAGCGCTTCATCCTCCACTACAACTTCCCGCCGTACTGCACGGGCGAAGTGGGCCGCCTCGGTTCCACCGGCCGCCGCGAGATCGGCCACGGCGCGCTCGCCGAGCGCTCCATCGCGGAGGTGCTGCCGGATGACTTCCCGTACTCGATCCGCGTCGTGAGCGAGATCATGGGCTCCAACGGCTCCTCGTCGATGGCGTCCATCTGCAACGGCTGCCTCGCCCTCATGGACGCGGGCGTGCCGCTCAAGCGCACGGTTGCCGGCATCTCGATCGGCCTCTTCACCAACGACGACCAGTCCCAGAAGGTGCTCGTCACGGACATCCTCGGCGCCGAGGACCATTGCGGCGACATGGACTTCAAGGTGGGTGGCACGAAGAAGGGCATCACGGGCTTCCAGGTGGACCTGAAGCTCCGCGGCCTCACGTGGGACCTCGTGGAGGGCGCCATCAAGGCGGCCCACGACGCGCGTCTGAAGATCATCGACTTCATGGAAAGCGTGATTCCCGCGCCGCGCGAGCAGCTCAGCCCCTACGCGCCCCGCATGGAGGTCATCAAGATCCCGGCGGACAAGATCGGCGCGCTCATCGGCAAGGGCGGCGAGACGATCCGCGGCATCTGCGAGCGCACGGGCGCCCAGATCGACATCGAGGAAGAGGGCGACTTCGGCGTCGTCTCCATCTTCGCCACGCTCGGCGACATGATGGAAGCGGCCAAGAAGGAGGTCCAGGCGGTGACGGCGGAAGCCGAACCCGGCAAGATCTACGAGGGCACCGTCACCGGCATCAAGGAGTTCGGCGCGTTCGTGCAGATCCTTCCCGGCATCGACGGCCTTTGCCACATCTCCGAGCTCAGCGACAAGCGCGTCCCGAACGTCGAAGCCGTCTGCAAGGTCGGCGACAAGATGCTCGTGAAGTGCCTGAGCGTTGACGACCGCGGCCGCATCAAGCTTTCCCGCCGCGAGGCGATGAAGGAAGCGGACGCCGCCGCGCAGCAGGCGTAAGCTAAAAGCCGCAAGGCGCAAGCAAAAAAGCCCCGGAGCAACCGCTCTGGGGCTTTTTACTTTGGTGCCACGGGGAAGCAGATCTGAGGGTGAAAAAAGTTATATCTTACCGTTGCCTAACAGAAGGTGTCTATGAGATAATACACACCGCCAACCACTCAAAGAAGGAGACTAGAAAATGGCACACAAGATTGATCAAGAGAAGTGCGTCGGATGCGGCGCGTGCAAAGAGACCTGCCCGGCCGGCGCGATTTCCGAGGCGGACGGCAAGTGCGTGATCGACGCAGGCACCTGCGTTGACTGCGGCGCGTGCGCTGGCGGCTGCCCGACAGAGGCAATCTCAGCCGAGTAAGGCCCTGTCACTAGCTAGGTTCATATTTCCGCGCCTCACGCGCGGATTTCTTGTGCGGCTCGCCCTCGTGGCGGCCGCAACTTGGCTTATTGGCACATGCTTGCTGCGTCCGATGGTAGTGGACGGCGAGAGCATGGAGCCAACATACGCGGCGCATGGGTTCAATTTCTGCGTTCTCACGGCGTATCGGTCCCATGCGCCGGCGCGTGGCGACGTTGTGGTGCTGAAATACGGCGGCATTCGATACATGCTGCTCAAGCGCGTACTGGCGTTTGAAGGGGAGACCGTTGCGTTCAGCAACGGCGTATGCGTGGTGAACGGACAGGCCCTCGACGAGCCGTACGTCGTAAAAAACTCTGGCTGGAACGTGCCGCCGCGCATGGTTCGGCCCGGACACATCTACGTGATGGGCGATAACCGCTCCGTCCCTTTTGAAGTACACGTTGGCGGCGAAATCTCGCTTGTCCGCGTTGCAGGGAGACCCCTCTGGTGAACAAGATTCTCATCGTTCTGGTGCTCGCCGCGCTTGCGTTCGCGGGCTGGTATTTCCTCTCGCCGTCCGAGGAGGCGCGCGTGAAGGAGACTTTCGCGAAGATGTCCGCCGCCCTCGACAAGAACGGAAACGAGCCGAACCTGGAGTCAATAGGCAAGGCCCGCCGCGCCGTGGCGCTCGTCGAGCCGGGCTGTAAGGTAGAGGCATTCGGCAAGACGTTCACTCTCTCCACTGCCGTTCCGGACATCACGCAGCAGGTAGTCGCATTCCGCACGATGGCTACGCACCTCCACCTGTCGTTCGAGGACATCTCCGTGAAGTTCACGGACAAGACTACGGCAGAGGTGTCATGCGATTTCTTCTACAAGGGTGACGACTTCGGCTGGTCAGTGCGAGACGCACGCGTACTTGACGCCACTCTCCGCAAAGATCGGGAAAGCGGGCGTTGGCGCTTTGCGCGAGCGCGGCTCTCGAACATTCTCGAGAAGTAGCGGTTTCGCTACATTTTGCATACAAAAAATAGACAAAAAATAGACAGCCGAGAGACTGTTTCATCACAACTTTTCCCCGCGTTCTTGGTATACTGTGCGCCGACTCCAGAGGAGGAATTTGGCCATGACGGAACGAGAAGCGAGAATAGCCTTCAACATGATCCCCACGGTGGGGGCGGTGACGCTTGCGCGGTTGATGCGGGAAACGCACGGCAGCGCGGCGGCGGCGTATGAATTCTATCCCGAGAAAAAGGACTGGGAGGGCAAGGAACCTGCCTGGGAGCGGGAGATCGAGCAGGCGGCGCAACAGCACGTGCGGCTAGTGACCGACCTCGACGCCGACTACCCGCCGCAGCTGCGCGAGATCGCCTCGCCGCCGCTTGTCCTCTACGTGGTGGGGGATGTCTCCGTCCTCTCCAAGCCTGGCGTGTCGCTCGTCGGCACGCGCAAGGCGACGGCATACGGACGCGAGACGGCGAAGTCGTTCGCAGCCGGATTGGCGCGCGCGGGGTGGGCGGTGTTCTCTGGCCTTGCGCTGGGCATCGACGCGGCGGCGCACGAGGGCGCGCTCGCGGGCGGGGGCGTGACGGCGGGCGTGCTGGGCGGCGCGCTCGACATGTTCTACCCCGAGGCGAACCGCGCGCTCGCGCGGCGGATGGTGGAGAACGGCGGGTGCGTGGTGAGCGAGTTTCCGTTCGGACGGCGTCCGGACGCGCAGACGTTCCCGCAGCGCAACCGGATCGTCTCGGGCCTAGCGCGCGGCGTGGTGGCGGTGGAGTGTCCGCTCCGCAGCGGCACGCTCGTCACGTGCCTGCGCGCGAACGAGCAGGGGCGCGCGGTGATGGCCGTGCCGGGGCGGATCGACTGGCCGTCCTCGGCCGGGTGCCTGAATCTGATTCGCGAAGGTGCGCGCATGGTGACGTGCGTGGACGACGTGATCGAGGAGTTGACGCCAATCGCCCAGAAGAAGGTCGCGACAAGCGCGCCCCTCCCGTCGGGGAAACATCCGGTCGCGACAAGCGCGACCGGTAGGGCGGTCGCCCCGCGACCGCCGAAACCGCCGCAGCCGGCCCTTCCGGAGGTGAAACTCACGGTCGAGGAGGCGCTCGTGTTGCGGCAGGTACCGGCGGCGGGCGCCACGCTGGACGCGGTGGCGCGTGCCACGCAGTTGCCGGTAGCAAAAACGAACGCGCTCCTCGTGGCTCTTCGCCTCAAGGGACGCGTCCGTTTCCTGCCCGGCAATCGCGTGGCGAGCCGGTAGCCTAGTGCCGCTTCTTGTTCCAGCCGCGCGCCTTGATGATCTCCTCGATCTTGGCCTTCAGCGGGCAGTTTTCGACCACCTTGTTGCGGGCAAGGACGTCGCAGGACCGCTTGACGCCCATGATCTCGCCTTTCGCCTGGTCGAGCGCGGCACCGTCCATCGCGTTGAGCTTGGCGAGGTAGCCGCCGCAGATCTTCTTGCACGCGCCGCAGAACGGCTCGCCCTTGCAGTAGGAGACGACTTCGAGGATGGCGTTCACTTCGTTGGCGCCGCACTTGGACGTGTCGATCTTGGCGAGCAGCTTCTCCGCCGTGGCCTTGCGCTGGGCGGCCACGTCCTGCTCCTTCGCGAGGTAAGTTCCGTGCGTGGTGTTCGCGTAGCGGCTCGGCAGGTGGCGCGCCCACACGTTGCGGAAGTGGACGGGGTTGCCGTGGTCCTGGAACTGGATGGAACCCTTCGTGGCGCGGGGCTTATCCTGGCGCGTGCGGCGCATGTGCCAGGTGGGGCCTTCGACCTCCCAGTGGTCCTGCACCAGCACGCCGTTCAGGAACACCGTGAGCGAGCCGGGATGCACGCACGTGTTGTCCTCGAACACGGGCTGGTGGAACACGATGTCATAAACCTGCCACTCGCCGGGCTTGCGGGTGGGGTTGACGAGCGGCGGGTTCTGTCCGTAGACGGCGCCGGCCTGTCCGTCGGCGTAGTTGGGGTTCTTCATGTCGGCGGGATTGGTCTCGTAGCTGTCGAGCACCTGCACCTCGTACATGCCGCCCAGCACGAACACGCCAGAGTTGCCGCGGCCCTGTCCGAAGCCGGACACCTTCACGGGCGCCTGCCACTCGACGTGCAGCTGCACGTCGCCGAACTGCTCGCGCGAGCAGATGTTGCCGGCGGAGCGCACGGACTCCATCGTGCCGTTGACGAACTTCCACTTGGTCTTGTTGCCGCGGGCGTCAGTCCAGTTCTCGTCGAAGCTCTTCTGCGTGCCGTCGAACAGCACCACGGCGTCGCTCGGCGGCTGTCCGATCTGGTCGGCCGGCGTGACCTTGACGGGATTGGGACGGTTGTGATCATGTACGGCCCAGGCGTGCTTGGCGTCAGGCGTGTCGCCGTAGAGTCCGGCGTATGCCGAGGCGGCGACGGCCGCCACGGCGGAGGCGAATATCAGTTTCTTCATTCTGTTTTCTCCTTTGGAGTGAAAATCAACGCAGATAATTATACCGATTTTGCCCCCCGTTTGGCAATGCCAAAACGCACCGGTGCGTGCAATCGAGTCCGGGGATGTGGTATACTATGCCCCATGAAAAGAGAAGACATGAAGCACGAAGCGCTGTTCCGGCGTGCCAGGAAGGCGATCCCCGGTGGCGTGAACAGCCCGGTGCGGGCATTCAACGGAGTGGGCGGAACGCCCGTGTTCGTGGAGTCGGGGAAGGGCGCGTGCATCCGCACGGCGGACGGGCGCGAGTTGACGGACTGGTGCTGCAGCTGGGGCGCGATGATCCTCGGCCACGCGCGCGCGGAGATTTCGCGTGCTGTCGCGGCGCGCGCACGGCTGGGCACAACGTTCGGCATCGCGACGCCCGATGAGGTGTCTTTCGCCGAGCGGCTCGTCTCGCTCGTGCCGGGGCTCGACATGGTGCGCGCCGTCAGCTCCGGCACGGAGGCTGTGATGACGGCGGTGCGTCTTGCGCGCGGCGTGACGGGTCGGAGGATCATCCTCAAGTTCGACGGTTGCTACCACGGCCATTCGGACGCGATGCTCGTCAAGAGCGGGTCGGGCGTGCTCACGATGGGCGCGTCGTCCTCGGCCGGCGTCACGCGCGGCGCGGTGTCGGATACGCTCGTCGCGCCCTACAACGACCTCGCCGCCGTGGAACGGGCGTTCGCGAAGCGCGGGGAGGAGATCGCCGCCGTGATCGTGGAGCCGGTCGCCGGGAACATGGGCCTCGTGCCGCCGGCGGACGGCTTCCTGAAGGGCCTGCGCGCGGTCACGTCGAAGTATGGCGCGCTGCTCATCTGCGACGAGGTGATCAACGGCTTCCGCTTCGGCTTCTCC
Source organism: uncultured bacterium (assembly GCA_902802945.1). Lineage (GTDB taxonomy): Bacteria > Verrucomicrobiota > Kiritimatiellia > RFP12 > UBA1067 > RUG572. The sequence continues at coordinate 62,159 of CADCOC010000021.1, forward strand.
ACCTATTCCGCGCTCTACGCGGGCGTCACGCCCGACCTCGTCACGCTCGGCAAGGTGATCGGCGGCGGGCTGCCCCTCGCGGCGGTGGGCGGGCGCCGGAAGTGGATGCGCGAGCTTGCGCCGGACGGCCCTGTCTACCAGGCGGGTACGCTGAGCGGGAACCCGCTCGCCGTTGCGGCGGGCCTGAAGACGCTCGAGATACTTGAGCGAGAGATGCCATACGCGCGGATGGCCGAACTAGGCAGCGCACTCGCGGTAGGGGTATCCACTCTTGCGGCCGAGTACGGAGTGCCCGTGACGTGTCAGTCGTTCAACGGAGTGTTCACGCCGTTCTGCACGGATTTGCCGGTGCAGGATCTCGCGGATGCGAAGGCGTGCTCGACGGCGCTTTATGCCAAGATATTCCACGGGATGCTTGCCATGGGACAATACATCGCGCCATCGCAGTTCGAGTGCAATTTCGTCTCGGCGGCACACACCGCACGCGACGTGGACCGTTTCCTAGACGCGTTAGCGCGGACTCTGTCCAGATTGTGACACGGCCTTCAAGACGGCGCGCGGCGCGGGCGGAGGCGTAGCAGTCGTGCCTTGAAGCTGCTCGCGCGCCTTGCGCATTGCCTCGGCAATGCGTTTCTCGACGTTGCGGATCGTGAAGACAAGGTTCTCGCCCCGCGTAAGGTGCATGAGGCAAACACCCACCTCGCCCTGGAAGGTTGTGCCGTCCTTGCGGGTGCATTTTGCGTTGATGAGCACCTGGTGGTTGTTGTAGAGGGCGTCCTTCATCTGCTGGAAGATCTGCGGGCCGATACCGCGGATCACGTCCGAAACGGGCATGTCCCACATCTCGTCGCGGCTGTACGCCAGGACGGGCGTAACGCGCGTGTTGCAGTCAACTATATGCCCGTTCTGGTCCAGGATCAGGACGGCGTCGTACAGGCCGTTCATCAGCTGGTAGTAGAGGACCTTCTGGTTCGGCTGCGGGCGGATGAGCGTGGTGGCCGGTTCAAGGGGAGGCGACACTGGGCGCTCTTTTGGCGCGTTTGACGGCAGTGGGGGCGGCGCTGCGGGTGCCGGGGCCGCAGCAGGTGCCGGGACAGCAGCATCCGGCACCGCTGCCGGCGTCGGTTCTGAGTGAGGTGGCTCCGGCTGCGCTGCGGCAGGGGGCGCCGACTTCGGCTCTTCTTCCTTTTTCCCAAACCAGAATCTCATCCGTTTTTCTCCATTCCGGAACCACTTGTTTCTTCCGCTACCCGGAACGCCGAAAATTATATCAAAAATTTTCTGTTTGCGGTAGTCCCAATTGAATGGTAGAATAATAGCGAAAACGAGGCACATAGGAGTGGGCCTGAACAGGAATCCTAGAACAGGAGGAAAGCAATGAACGAACGAAAGCATCTTTACACGAAAAGCCGGTTGATCAAGGAACTGGCGTTTCGTGCCGGCATCAAGAAGATAGCCTCCCGCCAGATACTGGAGGTTCTTGCCGAGATCATCAAGCGCGAGACGCCGAACGGTCCGTTCATCCTGCCGGGCCTCTGCAAGTTCGAGCTCGTGCCACGCAAGGCCCGCCGCATCCGCAACCCTCGTACCGGCGAGGCGCTTATCCTGCCGCCTCAAAAGGCGCTCAAGATTACAGCGGCCCGCTCGGCCAAGCTCGCCATCGCGCCGCGTATCCCGGCTGTGCCCGCCGCGCAATACGTGCCGCCGGCTGAAGAGACGCCCGCGCCAGTCGAGGAACCGAAGCCTACGCCTATACCGGAGAATCCGGAAAGTCCGGAAAAACCGGAATCTCCGGTTGAGGAACCTGCGCCTGCACCTGTGGCAGAGCCTGCGCCAACTCCCGCACCTACCGAAGAGTCTGCGCCAACTCCTGCACCGGCAGAAGAGCCCGCGCCGACGCCAGCTGAACCGGCTCCTGCGCCAGCACCTGCCGTAGAGCCCGCGCCGACGCCAGAGGAACCAGCCCCTGCCTCAACTGAACCGGCTCCAGCCCCAGCTGAGGAACCCGCGCCCGCACCTGCTCCATCTGAAGAGCCCGCGCCTGCGGAGGAACCGCAGCCGGAGGCGATTTCCTTCAAGTGCCCCGGTTGCGGACAGGAAATCGAGGCGCCATTGGACGCAATTGGCCTTGACGCCGAATGTCCCATGTGTGGACGCATCGTCGTGGTGCCTGCCAAATCTGAGCCTGGCACGATGTACGGTCCGTCCGTGGGCGATGCTCCAAAGTCAACGGAGCCTGTTGTCTCGGCGAAGGATGCCGAGGAGATGGATCCAGCGCAGCTCAAGAACCGCACGATCCGCATTGACGCGGAGGCGCTCGGTTTAGACGATCCTTCTCCGGCAAAGAAAGAGCCAGTAGAGGAGAAGCTCATTTCGTTCTTCTGTCCTAACTGCCATCAGGAAATCGAGGCCACGGCTGACATGGCCGGTACGCCAGCCGAGTGTCCGAACTGCGGACTCACGTTCGAGGTTCCGTTCTTCTCCGAGGCGGGGTCCATCCACGACGAAAATCGCCAGGAGAGCGGAACGAAGGCCCAGGTCCAGGCACAGAAGGGCAAGACCATGCGCATCGACTTGCCGGATGACTTCTGATTTTTTTGTGTTAGCACTTGCCATGCTAATTGGTCAACTACCGGGTGGGGCGAGCCCTCCGGGCGAGCCGAGGTGGGGCGAGGCGTCCCGCCGAGCCGCAAGGTGGGGCGAGGCGTCCCGCCGAGCCGGAGTAGGTGTGGGCGCGGGGACGTGAGACGATAGACGATAGAAGAGACGAGCCGAGACGTGAGACGATGAGACATTGGCAAAGCCGCATTGCCTCTTAGTCTCACGTCTTCTAGTCTCCGCTCGCGTCTATCGTCTCACGTCTCACGCCTCTCGTCAAACTCTGCGCGCCCGCGCGCAAAACTTCAATTTCCCAAAATCCCCGCTTGCGTTGGGCGGGGGAATGTGGCATGTAATTTCCGTATTGCCTTTCAAAGGCTAGGCGCATGTATAGTTGAACAAAAACTTATGCATAGAGAATCAGGTCATGCCCTCGCTGTAGGGGCATCCAACCCTAATCGTAGGCAGGTCGTTCCCTAATCGTAGGGAGGTCGCTCTCCCAATGTGGCTCAAAAATCCCCTCGCCGTGGCTCAAAAATCCCCCTGTACTGGCTCATAATTCCCCTCGCCGTGGCTCAAAAATCCCCCTGTCATAGAGGCCCGGCCAACAGCGGGAACCGCGCGGTGGGGCGAGGCGTCCCGCCGAGCAGTGGTGGGGCGAGCCCTCCGGGCGAGCCGCAATTCCCCAAAAACCACGTTCCGCACCGTAATCTCACGTCGCATAGTTGGCATTTCACATATCGCAATAACTGACGTACCGCGCATTCACATCCCAAACCTTGCGCAAAACTTCAATTTCCCAAAATCCCGCTTGCGTTGGGCGGGGGAATGTGGCATACTATTTCCGTCTTGCCCCATTAAGGGCGGTTCGTATCGTTTTGAGGTGAAAAAGTTCGTTTTATACAGGAGGTGACATCAGATGAGTTATACGTTGCAATTACCGGCGACGGTCATAGATGATGCCAAGATGTATGCGA
>CADCOC010000022.1 GCA_902802945.1 uncultured bacterium
CGTTCAGATCGATCTGCTTGTGCAGACGCGAAAGTCACTGTATGTCGTCGAGGTCAAGCGGAAGAGCAGGATCGGCGAATCCATCGAAACGGAGGTCGCGGAGAAGGTCGCGAGGCTTCGCCATCCGCGCGGGACGTCCGTTCGCACCGCTCTTGTGTACGAAGGGGAGCTTGCGCCCGTTGTTCGCGGGAACGGCTACTTCGACGCGATCATATCCGCCGCCGACCTCCTCGGCGCTTGAAACAGAGCATGAAAGGACAAAAGGTGAAATCAAAAGCATTGATTGCGTGCTTCGTGTTGGCGGCCGGGTTTTGCGCGGCGGCGGCGGCGGAATACAGGCCCGAGGCGTGGAACCTCCAGGCGCGGGAGAAATTCGCCGAACAGCGCTACGGCGTGTTCATCGTGTGGGGCCTGTACGCCTACTACGCGCAGGGCGAGTGCTACATGTGGCACGGGAAGATCGACCGCGACGCCTACGAGCGCATCGTTGACGGCTTCTACCCGTCCAAGTTCAACGCCCGCGAATGGGTGCGGATTGTCCGCCGTTCCGGCGCGAAGTACATCACCGTCACGGCGCGCCACTGCGACGGCTTCGCCCTCTGGCCCTCGAAGGCCGACGGCTACAACATCGCCGCCACGCCGTTCAAGCGCGACGTCATCGGCGAACTCGCCGAGGCGTGCAAGGCGGAGGGAATCCAGCTCAACCTCTACTATTCCCTGATGGACTGGCACCGCCGGGACTATCCGCTTGGAAGAACATGCAAGTGGCTCAAGGCGTACGCCAAGGGCCAGAAGCCCGACTACGCCTCGTACAAGCGGTACATGCTGGGACAGATCACGGAGCTTCTCGACAACTACCATCCGGGCAACATCTGGTTCGACTGCGAATGGGACCAGTACGACAGGGACCGGGGCGGCACGTTCGACTGGGGATTCGACGAGATATTTGACCTCATCCATTCGCGCCAGGTGCTCGTGGCGAACAACAACCACCGCGCGCCGCGTCCGAAGGAGGACATCCAGCTCTTCGAGCGCGACCTCCCCGGCGTGGGAACGATGTTCTCGAAAAACCAGCCGCTTCTCGACGACCGGCCGTCCGAGCAATGCGACGTGATCCAGTACGACGTATGGGGATACAAGATCGGACAGAACAGATTCCGTCCGCCGGAGGAGTGCATCGCGCTCATCGCGCGCGCCGCGTCGAAGGGATCCAACCACGCCGCGTCCGGTAGCCGATGCGCGGGGAACGGGGAATGGGGAGCGGGGAATGGGGGAAGTGGGCGGTTGCCGTAGGGTCTGCGGCCTGCACGATGCCGGGAGGCGATCCTCCCGCAGTTTCGCTTGTCGAAAAAATCGAAAAATCAAACGGTATTCTCCCATGAACAGAGGAGATTATGATATACTTTCAAACCGCTTAGAAGTAGAACCAGAAGGCGGAAAGACGAAATGAGTCAGATTGTAATAGCATTTGAACGTACATGGCTCGACCAGCGGCGCTCCGAAGGTGTGCGCGTGGTGAGGGCGCTTGAGAAGTGGGTGGCTGCGGAGGACGGCGTTGTGCTGAAGTCTAGTACTGGCAACAGCCTGACGTTGGAGATGAAGGCTTCCGACAGGGAGTCGTTCGTGAACCGCCTGGCCGAACGCATGCGCGAACTTGGCGAGGACGCCGAATGGAAGCACACCACGTTCTCAGGCGACGTGTCGGGCCTCGACCTGCCAAAGAAGAAGATGGCTCCAGCCGCGCCGTCCACGCCTCCGTCAGCACCGTCCCCGCCTCCTGCCGGAGCGGATGCTTCTCCTCCAAACCCCGAGGTGGAAAAGATCACGGGGAAGGATGGCGATGTAGCAAAAACTGCCCCCGATCCCAGTGAGACTCTCAAGGAGATTTGCGAAAGGGTGCCGATCAAGCACAGCAGGGAGCTTGAAAAGTACGTGCGGGAACTGGCGGCGGTGATACCCACGCTGCAGAGGATGGGCGTGGAGCATACGCTCTGGCACCAGCATCTTCTGCTGGCGGTTGAGGCGGGCTACGGCAGGTCGGAGTTCCTCGCCTCGCTCGCGAAGCTGTACAAGGCTTTTGGACTGATCAAAGGTGAAATCGACGGAAAGACAGTTCGCGAGTATATCTTGTTGGAGAAGGGGCGGGAGGCATACGCCGACGGTTACCGCGTCACATGGGACACCGTGCTTGATGCCGCAAAGGAAATGCAGCGCACTAACACCAAGAACGGTCTCACCAAGGCGATTCTATACGTTGACATATCTGCATGGCAGTCCCAGCTCGGCTCCGCCGAGGTGAAGACGCGCCTGCGCCGTCTGAATGCGCTTTGCGGCTCTTTTCTCGTCGTGTTCCGCGTGCCGTTCCTCGAGGGGCACGTACTGCGGGACGCCTCAGACGCCCTCAACGACATCCTCAACGTGCGCACGATCTCAGTGTCGCCAGCGCTGATCGACGACATGACGGACTATGCGCGCGAAGCCCTTGCGGAGAGTTCCTTTACCCTTTCCGACGATGCGACGGACGCATTCGAGCAGTGGGTCCTGCGCGAGAAGGGGGACGACAGCTTCTTCGGCTACAAGACCGTGGACAAGATGGTGCAGCGCCTGATCTACGAAAAGGCCCTCGCGAACTGCCGCAGCGGTTCGACGGAGCGCGTGGTCTCGCGCGAAGACCTGATTCCGTTTACGGCAGGTTCCGCCACCGAGGAACCGGGACGGGCCGAGCTTGACCGGATGGTGGGCATGAAGGAGGTCGAGCGGCGCCTTGACGAGGTCATCGCGCAGATCAAATTGCAGCAGCAGCTCGCCTCGAAGGGGCAGAAGCTGGCGCGTCCCGCCATCCACATGCTCTTCACGGGCAATCCCGGTACGGGAAAGACCACAGTGGCGCGAATCCTCGCGCGGATGATGAAGGAGTCCGGTATCCTGCGCAAGGGGCATCTCGTGGAAGTGAAGGGACGGGACCTCTGCGGACAGTACATTGGCGAGACCGCGCCGAAGACGAGCGCCATCTGCCGCGACGCCTACGGATCCGTCCTCTTCATCGACGAGGCGTATTCGCTCTTCCGCGACGCGTACGACTCCGCCCGCGACTACGGCCGCGAGGCGCTCGACACGCTCGTGGCGGAGATGGAGAACCACCGCGACGACTTCTGCGTGGTGATGGCTGGCTACAAGGACGAGATGGAGGCGATGCTCAAGGGCAACGCCGGCCTGCGCAGCCGCATCCCCTACGAGATCGAGTTCCCCAACTACACTCGCGACGACCTGGAGAACATCTTCTTCAACATGCTCGAGGGGAACTTCGAGTACGAGGACGGGTTCCGGACCGCGGTGCACGATTTCTTCGCCAAGGTGCCAGATGCAGTTTTCGAGGCGAAGGAGTTCAGCAACGCGAGGTTCGTTCGCAACCTCTACGAGCGCACATGGGGCAAGGCGGCATACCGCCACAGCCTCGGCGGCGGCGAGCTGCGCCTGCTCAAGAGCGACCTCACCGGCGCGGCGGCCGACAAGGAGTTCGAGAACCTCCTCAAGAAAAACGCTGAGCGCCGAACCATAGGTTTTGTATGCTGAGTAGAAAACCACAAACAAAAAAGGAGAGACGAAAATGGAACAGGAACAGATAGTTGACGCATTGCGCGACTGGCTTGACGATGACGATTGGCACTACGATTACGACGCCGAAAGGCACGTGATCCGCGCCGGTATCACCATTGACTGTAAATTGCGCTCGGGGCGCGTTTTCATCCCCATACGGGAAGATGGCAGCTACATCGTCAACATTGTCTCCCCGATAGGCGGGGACCCCAAGGACATCGGTGAGATGGTCAAATACTTGACCATGGCGAACTATGGCCTTGCGAACGGCAACTTCGAACTGGACGTGAGGGACGGCGAGATCCGTTACAAGACCTACGTGAACTGCAAGGAACTAGAATCTCTGCCCAGCCAGATTATCAAGGACAGCATCCTCGTCGGATGGTGCATGATGGAGCGCTATGGTAACGGCATCGCGGCCATCGCCATGGGCTTCTCCGACGCCGAGACGGAAATCAAGAAGGCAGAAGGAGACTCGGAAGAGTCAGAGTGAACACTCAAACGCTAATACTTGCGGCTATGGCCGCAGTGTCGTCAGTCTTTGCTGCGCCCGTTAGTGGCAGGGACGTCGGCTACTCTGAAAAGCCCCTCAAGGTGCTGATGATCGGGAACAGCTTCTCGATCTGCAACCTGAAGCAGATGCCGCATGTCGCGAAGTCCATGGGGCTCAAGCTCGACCTTGCCTCCCTCTACATCGGCGGATGCTCGCTTGAACGCCACTGGAACAATGTCGTCGCATCGACGAATGCGGCGTTCAAGCCCTACCGCTTCGATCGTACCGCAGAGGGCGTGAAGGTGGTCGTGAGGGGGAAGGCCAACATCCCCGATGCGCTCGTTCTCGACAAGTGGGACGTCGTGACGGTCCAGCAGGCGAGCCACTTCAGCTGGCAGCCGGCGACTTATCATCCGTTCGGCGACAGTCTTGTTGCGAAGATTCGCGAACTTGCGCCGCAGGCGAGGATCGTCGTGCAGGAGACCTGGAGCTATCCGCCCTGGGACAAGCGTCTGAAGAAGTTCGGATTCGACCAGGCCGAAATGTACGCGCGCCTTCATGGCGCATACGCCGCGTTTGCCGCGAAACACGGTCTGGACGTCATCCCCGTTGGTACGGTGGCCGAGTTCGTACCTAACCGCAACGCGCTTTTCACTAAGCCCGACTTCCATTTCAACCGTGAAGGCGAATACCTCCAGGGACTTGCGTTCACGGCCAAGCTCTTTGGCACGGATGTGCGGAAGTGTCCGTACCATCCGTCGTGGATGAAGGCCGCACGTGCCGACGAGATCAAGGCGGCGGTCATGGACGCCGTAGCATCGGGTCGTGAAGCCTCCGCCTTTGACGCGGCTACACGCGGCTGGCGCGTCGCGGAGCTGAACGGTGCGCCGGGACTGTGCCACGATGGGAAGCCCGTACCGGCCATGATGTTCTGGCAATGGGAGCCGCAGGAGAAGGACACGCGGGACATGTCGGCCGCCGGCATGGACATCTTCGCGATGTTCGGTTCATTTCCGCACTACAAAAATCCCTACTGGCGCAAGGGCGGATCGTTCGGGATGAAGTATCAGGACGAACACATCGACAACCTTCTCTCATGGGCGCCGAAGGCGTCGGTGCTGCCGCGTATCTTCTACACCGCGCCGGACTGGTGGAGCGCCGCAAACCCTGGCGAGAGGCATGTCTTCGCCACGCCGCGGAAAGGCGCGCCGGCGCGGGAGTCGTTCGCGTCGCTCAAGTGTCGTGAGGAACTTTCGCCATACTACCGCAAAGTGGTGCGCCACCTGATCGACCGCTACGGCGACCACCTGATGGGGATCCACGTGGCGAACGGTCCGTGCGGCGAGCATTTCAGCTGGGACGTAATGCTGGGCGGGGCCAGCAACTTGGGAAGTTTGTGGGGCGACCTCTCCGAACCGATGCGCCAGGCGTTCATCCGCTACCTGCGCAGGAAGTACGGCAACGACGTCGCGCGTTTGCGCGAGGCGTTCAAGGATCCGAAGGCCGATTTCGAGACCGTCACTCTGCCCGGCAAGGAGGAACGGGGTAAGACCGACTGCGGGTGGCGCGATCCGGCGAAGGGACGCCGTGTGCTGGACTATCTCGAGTGCTGCAACGATGTGACGGCGGAGATGGTCGACCACTACTGCGGCATCGTGAAGGACGAGTCGAAGGGAACGCTCCCCACGCTTGCGTTCTACGGCTATGTGGCGGACGACGAATGGGTGTGCGAGAACGACCATCGCGGCATCTCGAAGATCTACCGCTCGAAGAATCTCGACATGCTCTCCGCGCCGCATACCTACAGGCGCCGCAGGCTGGGCGAGGACGGCATGCAGCGCCAGTACCTCGCGAGCGCAGCGCTGCACGGCAAGTTCTTCATCGACGAGGGCGACGACATGACGCATCTCGAAAAGCGGAAGAAACGCCCCGATCGCCGCTGCACCGTGAACACGATGGAGGAGTCGCTTGCGCTCCTCTACCGCGAGTTTGGCATGACCGTCACGCACGGTACGGGACTCTGGTACATGGACCTCACGCGCGGAACGTTCCGCGATCCGCAGTTCGTCGATGCCGTGGGGCGCATGAGGAAGTGGGCGGAGGTCGCGCTCCGGCACGACCGCTCGCACCACTCCGAGGTCGCCGTCGTCTCGCAGCCGCAGAGCGGATTCTACACCGGGCAGGGCGGCCCGTTCGTCGGCACGGTCACGCAGCAGCTGTACGTGAAGCAGATGGGCGAGTTCTACCGCGCCGGCGCGCCGTTCGACTGGTATCTCGCGGAGGACCTCGACGCTGTCGTGAAAGGCAAGGCGAAGGTCATCGCGTTCCTCGACTGCCAGTACCTCTCCGACGAACAGTATGCGCTCGCGCTCAAGCTGAAGGAGCAGGGGTGCACGCTCGTCTTCTTCCATGCGCCCGCCCGCGCAAGCCAGACCGCGCTTTCGTGGGAGCGCGTGAAGCGACTCACGGGAGGCGAGACGTACGAGACGCTGAAGATGAAGAGCGCGGACGAGCTGCGCGCCATCTACAAGGCGGCGGGCGTCCACGTCTATACCGATTCCGACGTCGTCCTCTCCGCCAACTCCGCCTGGCTCATGCTCCACACGCGCGAGGCGGGCGACTACAAGATCGCTCTTCCCCGCAAGGCGCGGAAGATCACGGAGATTACGACGGAGAAGCCAGTGGCCGAAAACACCGACCGCTTCACGTGGAAGTTGCCGAAGCACGCCACGGCGGTGTTCCTGCTGGAACGGTGAGCGGCGGTTTCATCGAAACCGCCCTACCGGGGGTTATAAGTAAGGCGGCTATTCGATCACGATGCTGGTGCCGATGTCGCAGAGTTCGCGCAGGCGCACGGCGTTCCAGTTCGAGAGGCGGAAGCAGCCGTGCGATTCGGCGCGGCCGATCTGCTCGGGCCAGGGCGTTCCGTGTATGCCGTAGGTGGGGAGCGACAGGCCGATCCAGGCGCGTCCCACTGGGTTGTTGGGTCCGGGCGGATATATGTATTTCCGCTGGTCGCCCGGCGCGTCGGGCGTGTAGGTGTAGTTGGGATCGGGAATGAGCGTTGCGACCTCGATCTCCCCGGGCGGCGGACGCTTGTTCTTTTCCGCAGCGATTGAGCATGGGAAGAGCGCGATCAGTTTTCCCTTGCGGTCGAACGCGGTGATCTCGCGGCGTTCAAGCGATACGCGCAGGACGTCTGCCAGCACGCGCGGGGTGCCGCGTTTCTTGGGAGGTTGTGGAAAGTAGGGAATCTGGATGATGGTGCCGACGGGAGGGTTTGGCCAGCGCACGCGGGGATTTAGGGCGCGGAGCGTCGCCTCGGTGAGGCGTCCGCGTTCCGCGTACATCTCCAGTAGCGACTGGTAGCCCATCGTCGTCATGGCCGCCTTCTCGGCGGGCGCGCGCGGGATGCGCACGATGGCGCGGCGGTCCTCGGGCGTGACGATGATCGTGGTGAAGAGGTTCGTCTCGCCGGGGAACAGCGTCTCCCACGCCTTCGCCTGCTGGTTGCGAGCCGGGAAGGGGAACCCGTTCACGGCGCAGTAGGTGGCGAGTGCAACGTCCGTCTTGCGTCCAGTGGTTCCGTCGAGCGCGTTCACGGAGTACCCGCGCCGGTCGAGGCAGATCTGGAGCGCGAGGATGTGTCCGGCCGGATACGGCAGGTTCGCGGCCGGCCCGAGGGGAGCAGACCATCGGGGAAGCGACGGCTTCGTCGCTTCCCTTTGGCTGAAGCGGCATGAGTGCCGCTTCCCCGAGGTCGTCGTTCTCTGCGGCATGACGGTCGCCCCGCGACCGCCGACTACATTCCGCGGTAGGGCGGTCGCCCCGCGACCGCCGACTACATTCCGCGGTAGGGCGGTCGCCCCGCGACCGCCGACCACATTCCGCGGTAGGGCGGTCGCCCCGCGACCGCCGACCACGCAGGCAAGGGCCGCCAAAAGAAAAAATGTTGTGTGTTTCACGGTTTGTAGTTTACCAAATCGGCCGGATGGTGTAAAATTCACAATTCAATTTTTCGAGAAAGAAGGAGAAACGAGAAATGACAGTCGATACGTTGTGCGTCCAAGGTGGATGGCAGCCGAAAAAGGGCGAGCCGCGTCAGGTGCCGGTGTACTCCAGTACCACGTTCCGCTATGAGACTTCGGAGCAGATGGCGGACCTCTTCGACCTGAAGGCGCCGGGCTACTTCTACACGCGCCTAGCGAACCCCACGAACGACGCCGTGGCGAAGAAGATCGCCGCGCTCGAGGGCGGCGTCGCGGCGATTCTCACGAGCTCGGGGCAGGCGGCGTCGACCTTCGCGGTCCTGAACCTCTGCCAGGCGGGCGACCACGTCGTCTCCAGCGCGCAGATCTACGGCGGTACGTTCAACCTCTTCGCCGTCTCGCTCAAGAAGCTCGGCATCGACTTTACGTTCGTGGATCCGGAGGCCTCGCCTGCCGAGATCGCGAAGGCGTTCCGTCCCAATACGAAGTGCGTGTTCGGCGAGACGGTGGCGAATCCGTCCGGCGTGGTGCTCGACATCGCGAAGTTCGCGAAGGTGGCGCACAAGTTTGGTGTGCCGCTCATCGTGGACAACACGTTCCCCACGCCCGTCCTATGCCGTCCGTTCGAGTTCGGCGCGGACATCGTGACGCACGCGACGACGAAGTACATGGACGGACACTCCTCGCAGGTGGGCGGCTGCATCGTCGACAGCGGCAACTTCGACTGGTCGAAGTACCCCGAGCGCTTCGCGGGTCTCGTCGCGCCGGACGAATCCTACCACGGTCTCTCCTACGTGAAGGCGTTCGGCAAGCAGGCGTACATCGTGAAGGCTACGGCGCACCTCATGCGCGACTTCGGGTCCATCCCCTCGCCGTTCAACGCCTTCCTCCTGAACCTCGGCCTCGAGAGCCTCCACGTGCGCATCCGCCGCCACGCGGAGAGCGCGCTCACGATCGCGAAGTGGCTCAGGAAGCAGCCGAAGGTGGCGTGGGTCAACTTCGCCGGCCTTCCCGACTCGCCCTACCACAAGCTCGTCAAGAAGCAGTTCAAGGGCACGAGCCCCTGCGGCGTGATGACGTTCGGCATCAAGGGCGGGCGCGCGAAGTCCATCAAGTTCATGGATTCGCTCAAGGTGATCGGCATCGTCACGCACGTGGCGGACGCCTGGAGCTGCGTGCTGCACCCCGCCTCGCACACGCACCGCCAGCTCACCGACGCGCAGCTGAAGGCCGCCGGCATCCCGCCGGACCTCATCCGCTTCTCCGTGGGGCTCGAGGATCCGCAGGACCTCATCGCCGACCTCAAGCAGGCCCTCGCGAAGATCTGATCTGTATACAAATGACACAGCTGCGCACAAAAGACACGGCTCCCTACAGGCTATAAATCAAAATTAACACGCTACAGTTAGATGAAATCCCTTCGGGGACTTTTGGCAAGGATTCTGCTACATGTTTGGCTTTGGAAAGAAGAAAAGGCGTACAATGAACGAAGAAGAAGAGAAGAAGGCTGCTGGCGAACCGGCAACTCCGGAGAATCAGGAAAGCTCGGAAAAACCGGAAAGTCCGGAAAAACCGGAAAGTCCGGAAAATCCGAAAACTCCGGAGAATCCGGAAAATCCGGAAAGTCCGGAGAATCCGGAAAATCCGGAAACTCCGGAAAACCCGGAAAAGCCGGCCGAGCCAGACTGGAAAGACCAGTACGCGCGTATGCTCGCCGATTTCGACAACTACCGCAAGCGCGTGGCGCGTGACCGCGAGGAGCTCGCGCAGTTCGCTGCGAAGGACATTCTGAAGGACCTTCTGCCCACCGTGGACAACCTTGCGCTCGCCCTTGAAAAGGCTGAGAACAAGGACGATCCCTTTGTGCAGGGCGTGAAGCTTGCATACGATGGTTTCCTCAAGGCTCTTGCCGACCATGGCGCAACGCCGATTGATTCCGTCGGCGAGCCGTTCGACGCGAATTACCACGACGCGCTCGCGCAGCTTCCTTCGCCCGATGTGGCGGAAGGCGTAATAATGAACGAGGTGAAACGCGGCTGGCTGCTCCACGGCAAACTCCTGCGTGCCGCGCAGGTCGTTGTCTCCAGCGGCGCGCCGGAGAAGCCCGCCGAGAATCCGGCGGCGGAGGCGTAACATGGCCGAGAAACGCGACTATTACGAGGTCTTGGGCGTCTCCAAGACGGCGAGTGCGGACGAAATCAAGAGCGCGTACCGCAAGCTCGCGATGAAGTGGCATCCTGACCGCAACCCCGACAACCCGGAGGCGAAGGAGAAGTTCCAGGAGGCGTCCGAGGCGTATGAGGTGCTGTCGAACCCCGAGAAACGCCAGCGGTATGACCAGTTCGGACACCAGGGCGTCAACTTCGGCCCTGGCGGCTTCGACTTCGGGCGCGACTTCTCGCATTTCCAGGACGTGGATCTGAACGACATCCTCGGCGCGTTCTTTGGTGGCGGTGGCGGCGGGTTCAGCGGTTTCGGTGACTTCTTTGGCGGCGGACGCCGCCGGCGTGCGGCAGATCCGAACGGTCCCCAGCCCGGCGCGGACATGACGATGGAGATGGAGATCGACTTCGAGGAGGCAGTGTTCGGCAGCGAGCGCACGATGAAGCTCACCGTGCCCGACCAGTGTCCCGACTGCCACGGCACGGGCGCGGCGAGCGGCTCGAAGCGCGTGACATGTCCGACCTGCCACGGACACGGCGCCGTGATCGGCGGTGGTGGGTTCTTCCAGATTCGCCAGACGTGTCCGAAATGCGGTGGTAGCGGAACGGTCGTGGAACATCCGTGTCGGACGTGCAGCGGCTCCGGACAGGTCCGCACGCCCCGCACGATCACGTTGCGCATCCCGAAGGGCGTGGACACCGGTTCGCGTCTGCGCCTCTCCGGCAAGGGCGCGGGCGGCCTGCGCGGCGGCGCGCCGGGCGACCTCTACGTGGTTCTCAACGTGCGCGACAGCGACGTGTTTGAGCGGGAGGACACGGATCTTTTCGTGACGGTGCCCATCTCGCCCGTCCTCGCCGCTCTCGGCGGAAGCGTGGACATCCCCACGCCCGACGGCGTGGCCACGGTGAGTCTGCCGGCCGGCACGCCGAACGGCAAGCAGTTCCGTCTGCGCGGGAAGGGCGTTCCCGATTTGCGCGGCGGTCCTGTAGGCGACCTTGTGGCGCGCGTCGTCTTCGAGGTGCCCACGCGCCTCACGGGCAAACAGCGCGGTGCGCTTGAGGAACTTGCTAAGACGCTCGACCCCGGAAACTTCCCAGAGGCCCGTGCTTTCGGCGACCGGCTCAAGACATTCTACAGTCGTCGTGACAAGCTCAATTCCCGTTCGTGACGGCGGCGCGGATTTATGGTATACTATTGCCGAATCTTCCAAAGAGGAGAGGAATAGATGACGCTCGAAGAACAGGTTAAGGCGATGTTGGAGGCGCTCCGTCCCATGCTGCAGCAGGACGGAGGCGACCTTGAATTCGTCAAGATGGAAGGCAAGACGGTCACGCTGAAGCTCGTGGGCCACTGCGGGTCGTGTCCGTACGCGATGATGACGCTCAAGAGCGGCATCGAGCAGAAGCTGCGCGAGCTGGATCCAGAACTCGTCGTGGAGCGCGCCGAATGAAAACCGTGAACGTATCGCTCGTGGGCGTGGGCGGCCAGGGCATCCTCCTCACGGCGAACCTGCTGGCGGACGCGGCCGCGCTGAGCGGCCTCGACGTCAAGAAGAGCGAAATCCACGGCATGGCCCAGCGTGGCGGCAGCGTGATTTCGTCCGTGCGCTTCGGCGACGAGGTGCACAGCCCCATCATCCCCGAGGGACAGAGCGACGTCTTGGTGGCGTTCGACCGTCTGGAGGGCCTGCGCTGGCAGGGCTTCCTCGCGAAGGGCGGCAAGGTGCTGATGAACAACGTCGACCTCGTGCCCGTCACGGTGTCGAGCGGACTCCAGCAGCCGGTCACGGACTTCGAGGCGCGTCTCGCGAAGGCGTTCCCCGACGTGATCATGGTCGACGCCGCGAAGATCGCTGACGAAGTGGGCAACGCGCGCACGATGAACATGGTCATCGCGGGCGCGCTCTCCGCGCTCGTGCCGTTCGAGGAGTCGAAGTGGATCGAGGCCATGGAGCAGATGCTCACGGGCCCGAAGGCAAAGCTTTTACCAGTCAACAAAGAGGCGTTCGCTCGCGGACGAAAGGTGGTGTTGGGATGAAGTTCTGGAACCGGGAAGTGGAGACGATGAGCCGGGACGCCCTTGAGGCGCTCCAGCTCAAGGGGCTGCAAAAGACGCTCCGTCGCGTGTGGGGATGCGAATGGTGGCGCGACCTGTTGCGCAAGCGCGGCATGTCCGACCCCGAGGACGTCAAGAGCCTCGACGATCTCCGCAACCTGCCGTTCCTTACGAAGGAGGACTTCCGCGAGGCGTATCCGCTCAAGATGTCCACGGTGGACCGCCGCGAGCTCCTCGAGTTCCACATGTCCAGCGGCTCCACGGGCACGCCCGTGGTGATGGCCTACACGAAGAACGACCTCAACCAGTGGGCGGACACGATGGCCCGCTGCTTCACGATGGCCGGCCTCGAGGCGGGCGACGCCTTCCAGATCATGCCCACGTTCGGCCTCTTCAACGGCGGCTTCGGCTGCTACCACGGCTGCCGCAAGATGGGTCTCTTCTGCGTGCCCGCGTCGAGCGGCAACACGGAGCGCCAGATCAAGCTCATGCGCGACTTCCGCGTGAAGGGCTTCTGCTCCGTCGTGAGCTACGTGCCGCGCATCATCGAGAAGCTCGACGCCTCCAACGATCCCGACATCCCGTCGCTGCGCGTGGGCGTGTTCGGCAGCGAGACCTTCTCCGACGAAATGCGCAAGAAGATCGAGAACCGCCTCCACATCGAGTGCTTCGACATCTACGGAATGACGGAGACGGGCGGCATCGGCACGACCGGACAGGACTGCTCCGCGCACGCGGGCATCCACGTGTGGGACGACTACTACATCACCGAAGTCATCGACCCCGCGACGGGCAAGAACGTGCCCGACGGCGAGTACGGCGAAGTGGTGTTCACGTCGCTCGCCCGCGAGGCGATGCCGATCGTCCGCTATCGCACGCACGACATCAGCCGCATCCTCTCGCGCGAGAAGTGCGCGTGCGGGCGCACGCACATCCGCATTGACCGCATCACGGGCCGTACGGACGACATGCTGATCGTGAAGGGCGTCAATTTCTATCCGCGTCAGGTCGAACAGGCGCTCATGGAGATTCCGGGCGTGAAGGACGAGTTCCAGATCATCCTCGAGGAACACAACGGTATGACGGATGTGACGATCAACGTCGAGGCCGAGCCTGGCGTGACGGGCCACACCGTCGCGAAGCACCTCCGCGAACGCCTCGGTTTCCTTCCCAAGGGCGACGTCTTCCCCGTCGGCGCCCTGCCCCGGAGCGAAGGCAAGGCCAAGCGCGTCATCCGCAAGAAAATTGATTAATTCCAAAACCCATTCCCTACTCTCCACTTTACATTTTACACTTTACACTTTCCCGGGCGGTTAGCTCAGTTGGTTAGAGCGAGTGCTTTACACGCATTAGGTCGGGGGTCCGAATCCCTCACCGCCCACCACTAAAAACTTGTAAACTTGTAAACTTGTCAACTGCCTTTTTGTATTGCCATTCGGTCGTTATTACGGCATCATGTGCGCCGTGGCAAAAGCCACGGAAAGGAAAAACACATGAACAAGAACTGGAACCCAGACCAGGGCTTCCCCACGCCAGAGCAGGTGAAGCGGATGGTCGTCGCCGAGGTGAAGCACATCGCCGAGGCCGAGTACAAACGCGAGCGCGGAGCCGAGGAGAAGCGCGAAAGCCGCCGCGACCGCCTCCGCACGGCCTATAGGCTTCAGCACAAGCCGGTCGGCCGGAAGGTCAATCTCGATGCCATCTTCTTCCTCGTGGGTAATATCGCGTCGGTCACGTTCGCCGCGTGGCGCGGACTCTTTGCGCTCGACATGGTCGCGCTGGCCGAGGCGGGAACCCGCGATGACTTCGATGACCTCGAGTTCATCGTGACCCGTGCGCTCGGTGAGTTGAACGGAATCAAGAACCTCCTCTCGCTCGCCCGCCGCATCTCGTAGCGACGGCTCTCATCAAGCTGGTGGTGTCGATCCCCGCCCGCATCTTTCGTGATGCTGGGCTTCATGTCCGCTATCCTCGGGGTGGCGGGCATCTTGTCCGCAGCTCAAGGGCGGGCTTTCACGCCTTGTATCCCCTGACGGCATTTGGTAAACTACTTCGCCGTGAAAACAGTAGCATTTCCATTTAAGTTGGCCTATCTCGCGGCGGCGATCTTCTCGTTTTCCGCGGCAATTCCAGTGTCGGCGGCGACCATTTCGCTGGACGGGACGTGGCAGGCCGAAGCGGTGCCGGAGGCGCAGGGAGATACTATCCCGGCCGTATTCACGCGCACCATTCCCGTGCCGGGACACTGGCCGCTGATGAAGCCCGCCGTGAAGGACAACATGACGGACGCCCTCTGGTGCCGCACCACGTGGAAGTTCTTCCCGTACAACTTCGTCGCGAGCGAGACGGAGATCCGGCCGTTCCTCAAGCCCGGCGTCGAGAACGAAATCGTGGTGCGGCTCGGCAACGCCTGGCTGCAGAACGGCAAGGGCAGGACGATGGCGCACAGCGGGTGTGACCCCGAGCGTTTCCACTACTACCAGGGCATCACCGACTCGGTGACGCTTCTCCTCTCCGGCTGGCCTGCTGTCAGGCGGCTCGAAACGCGCGCCGATCTTGAGGCTGGCGTCGTCAACGTGCGGGCCACCGTGCAGAACGGTTCGGCGGATGCCGTGCCGGCGAAGCTCGACGCCGCCGTGGACTCCGATACCGTGAGCGTGCTGCAGGGCAGGGAACTCGCGCCCGGCGAGGAGCGGGAGATCGTGTTCGCGATCCCGCTCTCCGGCTTCGATCGGGAGAGAGACTGCTGGACGCCCGAGAACCCCGTCCTCAAGACCCTGACCGTGAAGACCGCTGGCGACGCGATGTCGCGCCGTTTCGGCATGAGGACGTTCGACGCCAACCCGGCCACGCGCCGCTTCCGCCTAAACGGACGCGACCGGATGCTGTTCGGGACGAACACAGACCTCTTCCGCTTCTACGACGACCCGCAGTGCGGCGACAAGCCGTGGAACCGCGCGTGGATGCGCGCGTTTTTCGCGCAGGTCAAGGCCATCGGCTGGGATTCCTTTCGCAACTGCATCTCCGCGCCGCCGGACTTCTGGTACGACCTCTGCGACGAGATGGGCCTGCTGATACAGGACGAGTATCCGTACTGGGGCTGCCACGTGAAGCCGTTCGTGGATCAAAGCCTCAACAAGGGACGTCCCCCGTCTCCGTACTGCGACTGCAACCCCGACACGCTCTTCCCCGAGCTGCTCGCATGGGTGCGCGAGCGCGGCATGCATCCCTCCATCGTGTTCATCGACCTGCAGAACGAGACGGTCAAGGACTGGTTCGACGCGCTCGCGCACCGCATCCAGCCGTACGACTTCCAGCGGCGTCCCATCGACACGGGCTGGTCCGTCAACACGATTCCCAATTCGCCCGTCGAGTGCCATCCGTATCTGTTCTGCAAAACGAAATACACGCTCGGCTACATCGCCCCCGGCGGCATCGGCGTGCCGTTCAGCTGCGGACAGAACCCCCGCAGCGCGGTCTTTTCGCGCCCTGTCGTGCTCAACGAGTTCGGCTGGCACTGGATCAGCCGCGACGGCGTCCCGACGCCCGTCAGCAAGCAGAATTACGACTACTTCCTTCCGGGTGCGACGAAGGCGGAAACCAAGGAGTACTACGCCTGGTCGATCGGCGTTCTTGCAGAAGCATGGCGCCTGACGCGCAAGGCCTCCGCGCTCTTCCACTTCACGTCCCTCACGCACGGCTTCGACGATCCCACCCTGGCGTTCACGGGCGACGTCCTCGATCCCGACCTCGCGCAGCCGAAGTTCCGTCCCGAGATCGTCCGCTACTTCCAACCCGCATTCGCGCCGGTCGCGGTGGCGATCGACGACTTCCGCGAGTACGTGGTGCCGGGAACCGAGCACAGTTTCGACGTGGTTCTGATGAACGACGGACGAGACGGAAGGGCGGCGAAGCGGAAAATAGTGTTCTCGGCCGGCGACTTCCACCGGGAGGAATTTGAACTGACGGCGCCTCTGTTCAGCATCGCGAAGCAGCGCGTGACGGTGCGCGTCCCCGAGACGGCGAAGGGGCGCGTCACGCTGACGGCCGCGCTCTCGGACGGTACGTTCAGCGAGCGCCGCTGGAATGTGCGCGACCGCAAGCCGGGGCTCGAGGTGTCCGCAAAGATCACCGCCTCGTCGCAGCGCGGCGACCGGCACGTGGGGTACATGGTTGACGGATCCCCGCTGACGCATTGGGAATCGCTGCAAGGCGACAAACGCCCGTGGGTCAAGATCAACCTGGGCGCGGAGCGTGATGTGAAAGAGTGCAATGTACAGTGGTACCACATCTGGAAGCCGCCGACGAAGTGGCACCTCGAACCCGCGCTTCCCGCGCGCACGCGGTACGTCACCGTGAAGGTGGAGGACATCTCCCCGAACGGCGTCGCGGCGATAGACGAAATCGAAATCCACTGACCAAGAACGCGGTGCTTCTGTCGAATCCATTCAAACCTTGTAAGCTTACGGGGTCTGCATCGTTGTTTTTTCATGATTCAACCGCCAGACACAACCAAAATGTGTTATAATACAAAGCGTTTTGAGAGATTGAGAACTGTTTCGCATGAATGGGGCAGGGGTTTTGATTCCCTCAACCTCCACCATGTGAATCGGGCGCTGATCTGATAAAGGAGCAAGAAAATGGCAAATGAACTTGATGAAATGACCGGTCCCGTCAACGGCGCGGGCCGCGACATAAACGTGATTGAACGGCAGCTGCCTGCCCGGGTAGGGTGGGGCTCGACGCTGTTTGAGATCGTGCTGTGGTGTCTGTTCATAGTCCCGGGCCTCATCTTCCTCTTCATGAAGATTGGCGCCAAGAACTACTTCCAGAAGTTGCAACAGAAGATTCAGGCCGACGCATCGACCATCGACAACTACCTCGAGCAGAGGGTCCAGATCCTCCAGAACCTCGCACGCCTTGTCGAAAAGGCAATCGACCTCGACAAGGACGTCATGAAGGCGGTCGCCGCCTTCCGGGGCGGGCGCCTTGCCGACGGAGACCGGAACGCCGTCGCCAACCAGATCGACGGGTGTTTCGGGCGTCTCTTCCCGCAGGTAGAGGCGTATCCCGACCTCAAGGCCCATGCCGCGATTGCCGACGCAATCCAGCAGAACAGCTACCTCCAGAAGGAAATCACAGCCGCTCGGCAGCTGTACAACGATTCCGTCATGCAGTGGAACGCCGACATCTTCGACTGGCCGACAAAGCAGATCGTAGCTGCGCGTGCCGGCTACACGACGCGCATTCCGTTCACCGCGTCCGCCGAGGTCAAGGCGCAGGCTAGGGGAACCTTCTTTTGATTGAGGACGTCTACGAGCCGCTTGCGCGTTACCGTGACGAATTCCGCAAGCAGTTCGCCACGCTGGCGCGCGAGAAATTCAAGGAGCTCACGGAGCGCTCTGGCGTTGACGTCAAGGCGAACCGCGCGCTCGTGGCCGAAATCAAGAAGCTTCAACGCGAAGCCGATTCCGCTAGCACGAAAAAGTCCTGCTACGGCTGGCTCATGGCCGTCGGGTTCGTCGGTGCCGTAGCGGCGCTTATAGGGGCGGTGGCCACGGACGGCACGGACTCGGAGACCCATGGACTGTGCATACTCGGCATAGTCGCGGGCTTGGCCTTGGGAATCGCGATGATTCCGTTTTTCAACGCGGTGGCGAAACTGTTCGCCAGCCTCGAATCGAAAATTGCCGCTGATAAAGGCCTTGCTTGGAACCAGATGGAGCCGCTGAATCGGCTCTACACGTGGGACATTCCCGTCAAGCTGATCGAGGCGACGGTTCCGCGGTTGGCGTTCGACCCGTATTTCACGGCGGAGAGGCTCGCGTCGCTGCATGGTCAGTTCGGATGGGACGACTCGTTCAACGACGGCAAGTCAATCATCTTCGCGCAGTCCGGAGTCATAAACGGGAATCCATTTGTGTTCGGACACTACCTCGACATGGAGTGGGGCGAGGAGACATACGAGGGCACAAAGGAGATATCCTGGACGGAATGGGAGGAAGACGAAAATGGCAGGAGCCGCCCAGTGCGCAGATACGAGACGCTGCACGCGCACGTGACCAAGCCCAAGCCTGTTTACAGCGAGCAGAAGGTGCTCATATACGGAAACGACGCTGCGCCGGCCCTTTCGTTCACGCGGGAGCCTTCCGGCCTGACGGGGAATGAAGGCGGACTCTGGAGCTCCATACGCAAGAAGTGGCGCCTCAGTCGCCTGAAGGCGCATTCGCGCAATCTTGACGACGACTCCAACTTCACGCTGATGAGCAACCACGAGTTCGAGACGTGGTTCCACGCGAAAGACCGCGACAACGAGGTCGAGTTCCGTCTACTGTTCACTCCCGTGGCGCAGACGCAGATGCTGAACCTGATGAAGGACACCAAGGTCGGATACGGCGACGACTTCACCTTCGTCAAGCGAAGGAAGGTAAACCTGCTTTTCTCACAGCACCTCACCGAGGCGACCATAGACACCGATCCTTCACGGTTCCACAGCTGGGACTACGACGCGGCGTTCACGTTTTTCGTTCAGTTTAATGAAAGGTACTTCAAGGACGTCTACTTTGCGCTGGCGCCGCTTCTTGCGATCCCGCTCTACCAACAGACGCGCACGCACGAAGAGATATGGAAGGGAATCGTAGACGGCAGGGCTTCCGCGTTCTGGGAGCATGAGTCCCTGGCCAACTACCATGGAGAGGAAAAATTCGCGCATCCGAGCTGCATCACCAGAAGCATCCTCAAGACGCAGGTCATTGAGAGGGATGGTGGAGAAAGCACGATAGCGGTAACTGCGCACGGCTATCGCGGCGAGGAACGCATCGAGTACAAAGGAGTGTACGGAGGTGACGGAAAGTGGCATCAAGTGCCGGTCACATGGAAGGAATATCTGCCTGTCCAGCGGACGAGCAACATGGGCATTAGCGAGCGCGGCACGCCCTCCGACATCTTCAAGCAGCGCGTTGCCGCTTCGTACGCGAGCGCATTCCGCCGTTCGATCTTGTCATACTTGAGCGGCACCTGAAACTTGGTGCGCCCCGCTAGTGCGCAAACGGGCTGAAATATGGTATACTGTGTGCTTGCAAACTATGGAACAGACTCTAGACAACATCCGCAACTTCTGCATCATCGCGCATGTGGACCACGGCAAGACCACGCTGTCGGACCGCATCCTCGAGCTCACGCACGCCATCAGCGCGCGCGAGCTGAAGGAGCAGACCCTCGACGCCATGGACCTCGAGCGCGAGCGCGGCATCACGATCAAGAGCCATCCGGTGTCAATGGAGTACAAGGCGCAGGACGGCAAGACCTACCTCTTCAACCTCCTCGACACGCCCGGCCACGTGGACTTCGCCTACGAGGTGAGCCGTTCGATGGGCGCGTGCGAGGGCGCGCTCCTCGTGGTGGACGCCGCACAGGGCGTGGAGGCCCAGACCGTCGCGAACACCTACTTCGCGATGGACGCGAACCTCGAGATCGTGCCCGTCCTCAACAAGGTGGACCTCCCCGGCGCCGACGTGAAGGAGGTGAGCCGCGAGATCGAGGACATCCTCGCGATCCCGATGGACGACCCGCTCCTCGTGAGCGCGAAGACGGGCGTGGGGTGTCCCGAGGTGCTCGAGGCGATCGTGAAGCGCATCCCGCCGCCGAAGACGCGCGGCGCGGACGCACCGCTCCGCGCGCTCGTGTTCGACAGCGTGTTCGACGAGTTCCGCGGCGTGATCACCTACGTGCGCGTGGTGGACGGCAGCGTGAAGGCCGGCCAGGGTGTCACGTTCATGGGCTCGCACGTCTCGACCACGATCCACGAGGTGGGCATCTTCTCGCCCGGCAAGAAGCCGGTCGACTGCCTCTCCGCCGGACAGGTCGGCTACCTCGTGGGCACGGTGAAGGACCCGAGCGAGATCAAGATCGGCGACACCGTGACCACCTCGAAGTTCGGCGCGGACGAGGCGCTCCCGGGTTTCCACGACATCCACCCCACGGTGTTCTGCGGCATCTACCCGATGTCCACGGACGAGTTCCCGAAGGTGGAGCAGGGGCTTGAGAAGCTCCACCTCAACGACAGCGCGTTCACCTTCCACCACGAGAGTTCCATCGCCCTCGGGTTCGGTTTCCGGTGCGGGTTCCTCGGACTTCTCCACATGGAGATCGTGCAGGAGCGCCTCCGCCGCGAGTTCGGCCTCGACATCATCTCCACCACGCCGGGCGTCGTCTACAAACTCAAGATGAAGGGCGGCGAGGAGCGCGACCTCGACAACCCGCTCCAGATGCCGGACCCCTCCACGCTCGAGACGATTTCGGAACCGGTCCTCAAGGCCCGCATCATCACGCCCAACGAGTCGATCGGCGACGTGATGCGCATCGTGATGGACAGGCGCGGCACGGTGGAGGGCACGGAGTCGATGGACGCGAAGCGCGTGATGCTCCACTGCCGTCTGCCGCTGAACGAAATCCTCATCGACTTCCACGACACGCTCAAGAGCGTCTCGCACGGTTACGCCTCAATGGACTACGAGCCGGACGGCTACCAGGAGAGCGACATCGTGCGCATGGACGTGCTCCTGAACGGCGAAACCGTGGACGCCTTCGCGACGATGGTGCACCGCTCCAAGGCGCGCGCGCGCGGCATCCAGATCTGCAAGGCGCTGGCCGACACGATCCCGCCCCACCAGTTCAAGATCCCCGTGCAGGCCGCGATCGGACGCGAGATCATCGCGCGCGAGGACATCCGCCCGTTCCGCAAGGACGTGCTGGCGAAGCTGTACGGCGGCGACGTGACGCGCAAGATGAAGGTGCTCGAGAAGCAGAAGCGCGGCAAGGCGCGCATGAAGGAATTCGGACATGTCAACGTGCCGCAGTCGGCGTTCATCGCCGTCTTGAAGGGCACGGTCAAGGAATCGTGAAGGAGGAAGAAAGATGTCACCTACGTTGGAGAAAATAGCGGCGACGCCGCAGGACTACCCGTTTGACGTGGACACGCTCGGCGAATGCCGCATCGCGTCGCCCGTGCGCAAGCACGAGTTCGTGCCCGACGGCGCGCGCGTGCTGATGAGCGAGGACGTGCCGCTCCTCGACTGGCTGCGCGAGAAGCTCGGCCGCGAACCGTCGTTCGAACGCGCCGGCCCGAAGGCGAAGATCTTCCATGACCCCAGCTGGACGCGTGCGGGCATCCTCACGGCGGGTGGGCTGTGTCCTGGACTCAACAACGTGATCAAGGGCATCGTGGAGATTCTCTCCTTCGACTACGGCATCCAGACCATCTACGGCATCCGCTTCGGCTACGCTGGCCTCAACCCCACCTGCGGTTACACGCCCATGCTGCTTGACCCCGACGCCGTGGACACGATCCACGAGCACGGTGGCACGATTCTCGGCAGCTCGCGCGGACGCCAGCCGACCGAGGTCATCGTCGATACGCTCGTGCGGATGAACATCAACGTCCTCTTCTGCATTGGCGGCGACGGTTCGCTCCGCTGCGCGCGCGACGTGGCGGAGGAGTGTCTGCGGCGGAAGCTCTCCATCTCCGTGATCGGCGTGCCGAAGACGATCGACAACGACCTCCAGTTCGTGGGGCCGAGTTTCGGTTTCGAGACGGCCGTCGCCGAGGCCACGCACGTGATCCGCGACGCGCACGTGGAGGCGAAGGGCACGTTCAACGGCATCGGCCTCGTGAAGCTCATGGGTCGCGATTCCGGTTTCATCGCCGCCTACGCAGCCGTGGCGAACCCCGTGGTGAACTTCTGCCTCATTCCCGAGACGGATTTCGACCTCGACGGCCCGCAGGGACTCCTCGTCGCGCTCGAGCGCCGCTTCCGCAGCGGCAAGACGCACGCCGTGATCGTCGTGGCCGAGGGCGCCGGGCAGAAGTTCTTCCAGGACATGGAAGAGACGCGCGACGCGAGCGGCAACGTGCTCAAGAAGGACATCGGCGACTACCTCAAACGCCGCATCTCCGCCTACTTCAAGGAGAAGGACATGGAGGCGAGCGTGAAGTACTTCGACCCGAGTTACATGATCCGCAGCGTGCCCGCACGCGGCACGGACGCCATCCGCTGCTACCTGCTCGCGCGCGCGGCGGTTCACGCGGCCATGGCCGGACGCACGAACTGCGTGGTCGGTTCCAATGGCGACCTCTACACACTCGTGCCGATCAAGCTCGCCACGATTGAGCGGCAGAAGGTGTCCCTCAGCGGTGACCTCTGGCGCAGCGTGACGGACGCGACCGGCCAGGAGTACTACTTCTCGCCGGACATCCCCGCGATCAAAAACGTCCTAGCCCCCTAAAGGTAGGGCGCGCGCCCCGCGCGCGCCGCACGAAAATGATGGACGACTACGAATTGATCGATTCCGGCGGCGGACGCAAGTTCGAGCGTTTCGGTCGCTTTACGCTCGTGCGTCCTTGCTCGCAGGCGTTGTGGCGCGCGGAGAACCCGTCCGCATGGGCGCGCGCCTCCGCCACGTTCGACCGCGAGGAGGGCAACCGTTGGCACGGGCGAAACGCGCTTCCGGCGGAGTGGACGATTGAGACGGCCGGCATCCGCTTCAAGCTCACCGGCACCGATTTCGGGCACCTCGGCATCTTCCCCGAACAGCGCGCGCAGTGGAACTGGATCCGCGCGATGGTCGGGGAACGGGGAACGGGGAACGGGGAACGGGTGGCGGTGTTGAATTTGTTCGCATATTCGGGTGGAAGTACGCTCGCGGCGGCGCAGGGCGGCGCGGAGGTTTGTCACCTCGACGCCTCGAAGGGTATGGTGCAGTGGGCGCGCGACAACGCCGCGCTGAACGGCCTGCAGGACCGTCCGATCCGCTGGATCGTGGACGACGTGCACAAGTTCCTCCGCCGCGAGTTCCGTCGGGAACGCCGTTACGACGCCGTGATCCTCGACCCGCCGACCTTCGGACGCGGCGCGAGCGGCGAGACGTACAAGATCGAGCGCGACCTGCAGGAGACGCTGACGCTCGTGAAGGGCGTGCTCTCTGAAAAGCCGCGCTTCATTCTTTTCTCGTCGCACACGCCCGGCCTCTCTTGTCAGGTGGCGGAGAACATCCTCGCGCAGCACTTCCCGACGGCACGCATCGAATCGGGTGAGATGTTGCTGGAGGGGGCCGGACGGCCTTGTCCTTCGGGCATTTATTGTCGTGCAGTGTTTGGAGATGCTGGCGCGACAAGCGCGACCGCTCCCGTGTGTGGTGACAACGGCGAAATTATGGTATAATAAAACAATTCCATGCAAAAGTGGCAACAGAACCTGCGCCTTGGCGCGTGTGCGGCGACGGTCGCGTGCATGCTGGTCGGTTTCGCCGGCATGTTCAGCCGTCTGCGCTTTGTTTTCAGCGATCCGCTGGAGGACATGTCGCATGGTTGGCTGGTTCCCATCTTCTCTCTCTATGTGCTATGGACGCAGCGAAAGGAGATTAGGGAAGATGCTGGCGCGCCGTCCTTCTGGGGATTTCTCGTCTGCCTGCCCTGCATCGCCGTGGCGCTGGTCGGCGCGCGTGGTCTCCAGGTGCGTTTTGAACAGATGGGCTTCATCGGACTGTGCATGGCGGTGCCGTGGGCCTTCTATGGTCGCCGTATGGCTAAGAGGTTCGTCTTCCCCGCGCTTTTCCTGTTGTTCACGGTGCCCATGACCTCCTATCTGGACGCCATCACGATCCACCTGCGACTCTTCGCAAGCGGGACTGCGTTCGTGCTGTTGCGCGGCTTCGGCGTGGACGTGGTGCAGCAAGGTACGGCCATTATCTCGCAGGGGGCTCATCCGTTTTCAATTGATGTTGCGGAGCCGTGTTCGGGCCTACGTTCAATTGTGGCGCTCATGGCGCTCACGGCCGCGTATGCCTGGTACACGCAGCCCACGTGGAAGCGCCGTGCCGCGCTGTTCGCGTGCTCCGTTCCGCTGGCTATATTGGGGAATGTCGTGCGTATCCTGTCCATCTGCCTCGTGGCGGCGTGGGCGAACGAGAAGTTCGCGTTGGGGTTCTATCATGACTATTCGGGGTATGTGGTGTTCATCGTGGCGATCGGGTGCATGGTTGCGTGCGGGGAGGTGATTGCGAGGGTGTGTGGGAAGCGCGGCAACGGGCGGGACGCCCGTTGCCCCAGTTGCGGGCAAGATGCCCGCCACCCCGATAACAACGGGCAAGATGTCTGCAAGATACCTGTTTTGCCAGTTATATTTGCAGTTGTGCTGTGTCCGTTGATGTTGTTCCAGCTGATGACGCCTAGCACTCAGATCGCCGAGCCTCCGTCGGTGGCGTGGCCTGCGTCTCTGGCGGGCTATGCGGCCGACGACGTCCTTTACTGCCAGGATGAGAAGTGTGCGCGCACGTTCTTGGCTTCGCAGATTCCAGGGGAAACCAACTGCCCTGCCTGCAAGGCGGCACTGGCTGGTCGGTCGCTCGGCGAGAACACGATTCTGCCGAAGGATACGACGATATTGAAACGCGTGTACCGTTCGGATTGGGGACTACATTTCCTCGTGTCGGCTGTTATTAGCGGTGCGGGGAAGAGTTCCATTCACCGTCCAGAGCTCTGTCTGCCGGCGCAAGGGTTCCAGATGTCGAACCCGACGGACTTCGACGTGGCGGGGCGTCCCTATCATGCCATCCAGCTCAACGGCCCGCAGCGTCCGCCGGCCCTGCTCGCGTACACGTTCTTCAACCAGGCGGGCGTACATACGGCGTCGCACCTGCGGCGGATCTTTTTGGACACCTGGGACCGTTCGGTACACAACCGGATCGACCGCTGGGTGATGATTACCGTCCACGTGTCCGCACCAATGGGATTCACTCTTGATCGTCCGCGTGACCGCGCGGAGCTTGAGGAATTCCTGCGGCAGATCGGGGAGGTGCTGCCGTGACGCAGTTCTTCGTGAACCTTGTGGGGGTGCTGCAGAAGACGGCGCCATACTGGGGGCTGTTCTTAGGCACTTTCGCGCTCGGCTACGTCCTCACGCCGCTCTGCCGCGAACTGGCGCGGAAGTGCGGGATGGTAGACGCGCCGTCCGCGCGCCGCATCAACAAAGTGCCCACGCCCCGCGCGGGCGGATTCGCCGTCTTCCTCTCCGTCACCATGGCACTGTCGGCCTACATGTTAATCACAGGGGAGCGACTTTCCCCGCTTTTTCCGAACGAGGTGATCTGGCGCGTAATGGGGCTTTCGGCGGCAATTGCAGTGGTGGGGCTCGCCGATGACAAGTTTGGACTTCCGCCGGTGGTGAAACTGGCGGGGCAGGTCGCCGTTGCGCTGGGCGCGTTCTTCTGGTGCCATGCGGGATTCCGCACCGTGTCGTTCTTTGACGGCCTGCCCGCATGGCTGGATTGTGTCCTGACGACGTTCTGGATCGTGGGCGCGATCAACGCCTTCAACCTTATCGACGGAATGGACGGCCTTGCGACCGGTCTCGCGCTCATAGCCGCAATCGGCATGGGTGGCTCGCTTGTCTTCATCGGTTATCCTCAGGCGACGCTCGTATACCTCGCCTTCGCCGGCGCGTGCCTCGCGTTCCTGCGCTACAACTTCAATCCGGCGAGTGTGTTCCTCGGCGATACGGGATCGATGTACATCGGTTTCCTGCTGTCGGTGCTGCCGC
Organism: uncultured bacterium; assembly: GCA_902802945.1. Taxonomy (GTDB): domain Bacteria; phylum Verrucomicrobiota; class Kiritimatiellia; order RFP12; family UBA1067; genus RUG572. The sequence continues at coordinate 25,893 of CADCOC010000022.1, forward strand.
TCGTGATGAAGAGCGGCGACTCGCTGTTCGTGTCGCTCGGCGTGCCGCTCCTCGCGATGGGCGTGCCGATCTTTGACACGACCCTCGCGATCCTGCGCCGATCCATCCGCGCCGTGCTTTCCCGCGAGCAGTACAGCCGCGAAGAGGGGAGCACGCACGTGATGCAGGCGGACACAGACCACCTCCACCACCGCATCCTGCGCAAGTTCGTCTCGCAGCGCAAGGCCGCGTTCGTGCTCTACGCGCTCGCCGCGTTCTTCGTGGCCGTGGGGTTCGGCGCGCTTGCGCTCCGCGACCGCGCTGCAGGACTGTTCATCGTCGCGTTCGTCGTTGGCGTGGTGATAGTCGTGCGCGACATGCGGCGTATCGAACTGTGGGACGCGGGGCGCCTGCTCAATGCGTTCGCGCACGACAGGACCACCGCCGTGCGTCGCCGCCGCGCCGCGCTCGCCGTCCCGTTCTACGTGGTGATGGACACGCTTCTGCTCATCGCCGCGTGGTTCCTCACGTCGCTTGAACTCTCCATCCCCATCTCATCCGCGACCTGTCACACGCACCTGCCCCTATCCGTGGTACCAGTGTTCTTCGCGCTCGTGTTATTCCACGCCTACTCTACGGTCTGGAGCCGCGCGCGCATCTCGAACTACGTGCGACTCGCCGTCGCCGTCGCTGCTGGCGTGCTGGTATGCGACGCAACCATCATCCTCATGGGCTACCCGCACGTCCACATGCTCGCGTTTACCGCGCTTTACGCGCAGAACGCTTTTCTCGCCCTCATCGCCCTGCGCTTCGCTCGTCCGATTCTGCGCGACATGTTCTACGCCCTCGACAGTGCGAGACTTGCCGATGACCCTGCGACTAGCCGCATCCTCGTGTACGGTGCCGGCCTCCGTTATTCCACTTTCCGCAGCGAACTTGTGCGAGGCGCCTCCCGCAACAGCCGCGTCATCGTGGGGTTGCTCGACGACAATATTCTCCTGCGCGGACACTGCATCGGCGGCATCCGCGTGTGCGGTTCGCTGTCGTCCGCAAAGACAGTCATCCGCGCCCTGCGCGTCGACACCGTGGTGATCGCCTGCCAGCTGACGCCAGTGCGGCTGCGTCTGGCGCAGAAGGTTTTCGCTGAAGCGGGCGTGCGGATCACGCTGTGGAGTTGTGAAGAAAAGGAACTGGAAACATGTCAGGATTCAACCGTGAAGAAGTGATGAAATTTCATCAGGGCGGCAAGGTGGCCGTGACGCTGCCGAAGCCCCTCAAGACGAAGGACGACCTGTGTCTTGCGTACACGCCGGGCGTCGCCCACGCCGTGAAGGCGATTGCGGAGGACCCAGCGCGCGTGTTCGACTGCACGGCCAAGCCCAACCTCGTGGCCGTGGTTTCAGACGGCACCGCCATTCTCGGCCTCGGCGACCTCGGCGCAGCCGCGTCCATTCCCGTCATGGAGGGCAAGGCCGTCCTCTTCAAGTCGTTTGGCGACGTCGACGCCTGGCCCGTGCCCCTCGCGCACTGCCGGCGCGACGGACTTGACACCGGCAAGACCGACCCCGAGCGCGTGATCGCCGCCGTCATGGCCCTCGCCCCGCAGTACGGCGGCGTGAACCTTGAGGACATCGCCGCCCCCGCCTGCTTCGAGATCGAGGACCGCCTCGACGCCGCGCTCGACATCCCCGTGTTCCACGACGACCAGTGGGGGACGGCCGTGATCGCGCTCTCCGGCGTGATGAACTACGCGACTCTCGCCGGGAAGGAACTCGGCGACCTCAAGATCGTGATGAACGGCGCGGGCGCCGCCGGCATCCGCATCTGCGAGATGTGCAAGGCCGCCGGCGTGAAGGACGTCACGATGTGCGACTCGAAGGGCGTGATTTCCACGTCCCGTACCGACCTCAACCCCTACAAGGCCCGCCATGCGGTCGACACGCCCGCGAAAACGCTCCAGGATGCGATCCGCGGCGCGGACGTGTTCATCGGCGTCTCCGCCGCGAACGTGCTCACGGGCGCGGACGTGCAGGCGATGGGCGAGTTCCCCGCCATCTTCGCGATGGCGAACCCCGACCCCGAGATCGACCCAGCCGTAGCCGCCGAGGCGCTGAAGGGACGGAAGTTTGTGATGGTGACCGGACGCAGCGACTACCCGAACCAGATCAACAACGTGCTCGGCTTCCCCTACCTCTTCCGCGGCGCGCTCGACGTGCGCGCGCGCACGATCAACAAGGAGATGAAAGTCGCCGCCGCCCACGCGCTCGCCGCGCTCGCGCGCCAGCCCGTACCCGACGAGGTGAAGGCCCTCTACCCGAACGAGGCGCTCGAGTTCGGCACGGGCTACATCATCCCGAAACCGTTCGACCGTCGCCTCTTCGTGGAGGTGAGCTACGCCGTGGCGGAGGCCGCCGTCAAGACGGGCGTCGCCCAGAAGCCGGTCGACCTCGCCGCCTACCGCGCCGACCTCGAACGCCGTAATGCTGAACGCGCTTAAAAGACAACAGGAGAAAACTGACATGGAATTCAACGAACTGATCGCCGACTTCTCAAAGCGGCACAACGTGGAGAACCTCGTCGCCGTTGACGGGGCCGCATCGCTTGACATCGATGGCATCATCGTCACCATCGTCGCCAATGATGAGATGCTGACCTTGTCTGCTGAAATCGGAGAACCGCCTGTCGAAGGTGCGGCCACTTTCTCCGACCTTTTGCTTGAGGCCAATCTGCAGTCCGGCGTGTACTTTGCCAAGTCCCCCGAACAGGGGCCATATCTCGCCGTGCGGCGGCTTTCGCTCCCCTTGATTGACGGATCCTCCTTCGATACCGAGCTCGAGGCATTCGTCAACAATGCCGAGACATGGCGTCGCCTCCTCGCAGACTTCCGTCCGGTGGCTGAGGCCGCCGCGAAAGATGCCGAAGTGGAACACCCGTCCTTCGGAACGACCGGCTTCATGCAGGTTTGATTCTGGCGGGTCTAAGACCGCCTGCCTCTCGCGGTGCAGGCAAGGAGGACAATGATAATGGTCTGCCCTATGAAAACTGGTGCGATTGCTGTTTGCTGCGTTATTGCCGTTTTACAGTCGTTTGCGCAGGGACCGAAGGCCGGGCCTTCGCTGTTCAGCGCCGTGTCGCCCGACGGGCGCAACGAGCTGAGGCTTGAGGTCAGCAGCGGAGAGATGGCGTACTCCATTTTGCGCAACGGGAAAACGCTCGTCGAGCCGACGGAGATCTCGCTCGTGACGCGCGAACACGGGCCGATGGACGGACGCGGCGCGCGCCCCAGGGCGACCATCGGGTACGTCGAGGGTGAGGTTGCGACGCCGATCTACAAGAAGGCGTCCGTCGATCTCTCCGCCAACGTGACGCGGGTCGACTTCGGTAAATGGGCGATCGTGCTCCATGCGCGCAACGACGGCGTCGCCTGGCGGTTCGAGACGAAGTACAGGGGTGAGATCACGATCTTCGCCGAAAACACGCGTGTCGCGTTTCCGAAGGGGACGGAGCTGTGTCGTTCGGTCGTGGGACACTTCCAGACGGGCTTCGAACAACCGGCGGAGATCGGTCCTGTCGCAAGCGTCCCGCCCGGGCATCCGCAGATCGTGATCTTGCCGTTCACGGCGACGGTGCCGGGGGTGGGCGTCTTTTCCATGACGGAGTCGAATCTCCTCGACTATCCCGGACTCAACTTCTACCGCAGGGACGGCGAACCCGATTTCCTTCGGTCATGGCAGGCCGGCGTTCCGAGCAAGTTTGACGTCAGCCGCCGCATGACGAACGTTCAGAGGCGCCAGCATTACCTCGCGAAGACGAAGGGGACGCGCGTGTTCCCGTGGCGCGTGTTCGTGATCGGGGACAGTCCCTCCGATCTCGTTTCGTCCGACGCCGTCTATGCGCTCGCCGAGCCGAGCCGCGTGGCCGATGCCTCGTGGGTGAAGCCGGGACAGGTCGCGTGGGACTGGTGGCACGGGTTCAAGATCACGGATGTCCCCGGCCTCAAGACGGGCTGCAATTTCGAGACGTACAAGGAGTATGTCAACTTCGCGGCGGCGAACGGTATCCCCTACATCATCATGGACGAGGGATGGGCGGAGAAGCTCGACCTCGACAAGCCGCGCGCCGACGTGAACGTGCCGGGCGTGATCGCGTACGCGAAGGAGAAGGGCGTGGACGTGATCCTCTGGGCGGCCTGGGCGCAGTTGATGGACCGGGAGAAGCGTCTGCGGGTGTTCGACCGCTACGGCGCGATGGGCGCGAAAGGCTTCAAGGTCGATTTCATGAACCGCGACGACCAGATGCTTGAGAGATTTCTCGAGGAGACGGCGGCGGACGCGGCGGAGCGGAAGCTCGTCATCATGTACCACGGCATCCACAAGCCGACGGGGCTCTGCCGCACATATCCGAACGTGCTCAACTACGAGGGCGTCTATGGCCTTGAGCACGGACACTCCATCGGCGGACGCAAGGTGGTCGTGTCGAACGACGTGAACCTCGTCTATACGCGGATGATCGCGGGCGCGATGGACTACACGCCAGGCGCGATGCGGAACCGCGCGTTTGACGCGCCGGCATTCGTGAAGGGCCGCGATCCGAGCGCGTGCTACGGCACGCGCTGCCACCAGCTCGCGCTCTTCCCGCTTTTCGAGGCGCCGGTGCAGATGCTATGCGACTCGCCCACGCAATACCGCACCGCGCCGGAATGCACGGCATTCATCACGAAGGTTCCCACGGTGTGGGACGAGACGGTCGGCGTCGCGGGCGAGATCGGCAAGTACGCCGCGATTGCGCGTCGGAAGGGCGTGACGTGGTGGCTCGGCGCGATCACGACCTGGGATGCGCGGGAGATTGTGCTGCCTACGGGGTTCCTCGGCGACGGGGAATGGCAGGTGGAGGCGTTCGAGGACACGCCGGACGCGGACGTGAACGCGGAGCGTTATGTCCGCCGCACGTTCACCGTCAAGGCGGGCGAACCCCTCAAGGTGAAGCTCGCCCCCGGCGGTGGATTTGCGGCTTCGTTCACTTGTGCAAAATAACCGGCGATGGGGGTAAGGCGCACATTCATTTCGCTGGCGGCGGCCCTCTTGGCAGCAGGCGCGTCAGCATTGAATGTCGTATGGGATAACCGCACGCCAGAGACACATCGCCAATGGGGAGACAGTTGTTACCTCCGCGAACAGATGGAAGTGGTCGGAAAGAAAATATGTCAGGCGCTATACGGAAAAAGCGAACGCTCGAATCTCCATGAGAACTTCACGATTATCCTCTATCTCGCGCCTGTGAAGGGCGGTAATCCGGCGTTCGCGTCTGGACGGCGGATCACCTGGAAAGTCGGCACTAATCCTCAGGGAAACCCAGGCCTTGGGCTCCTGTGCCACGAGATGACGCATATCCTCGACATGGGGTCCGACGGCGTGTTCACCGAGGCTATGGCTGACTGGACTCGCAACTACATGGTGAACTACCGCGGGTGCTCCAATCCCACGTATGTCCTAGATCTCCGCTACAAGGCTCTACGTGGCGGACGCCACTACGGCAAGTACGTGGCGGGTGCGCACTTCATAGACTTCATGACGCAGAACTACGGCGATGGCACGATATACAAGATTCTCCAGGGGTACAAGCAGCACGGCAAGAACCACTGGGAAAAAACATTCGGCAAGAACTTCGACGGACTCATCGCCGAATGGCGACAGATGGAGACGATCTACGATCCGGTGTTCCAATGGACGTACAACGGGACTGCGGCCGGATCAGTACGCCACGACAGGGGAATATGTTCACTTGGCTCTCTCAAAGCGGACAATGCCTCCGACAAATCAGGCGCATGGCTCGACGGCGCTACGGTGGGGCATGTGAACAAAATGTCCAGCGGCAACATGACGCTTGCACTGCACGGCTGGTTCCCGAACGGCGGACACGTGGCAATCGCCTCGCTGGGTTCGGCTGCGGAGAAGTCTGGCAAAGCTGTGTTGCTTGCAACGACGCCTAGGAAGGACGTTCTTGCGGCATACGTCGTTGCGTCAATTCCGGGCAAGGGTCGTGTAATCGTCTCGACGGCGGCGATACATGTGCCCAATCTCGCATTGAAGCCACATTCCGTTGTTCTGACGACGCGCGGCGGCGACGAGGCGGCGGTCGTCGTGGACGGCCAGACGTCGGTGAAGGTAGACATGAATTCCAAGTGTCAGGGGTGCGTCTTCACGCCGGTTTTCGCGGTTGGGGGCATGTCTGGTGGAATCGGAGTAAAGGGAATATCCGAATCACGCGGCAAGGGCGGCGTGCGACTTGACGACGTGCGCGTGTTCAACAGGACATTCCGTGCCCGCGAGACGAAACTGTACGCGACTACGTTCAACGCGGCATACCGAGGCGGCGTTGCCGCCACCGCCTCGTGGTGCGGTCCGCAGGGATCTCCCGCCGTGGACGACATCGGGAACTGGAACTGCGTCAATTCGCTGGGGGAGCGTGTATTCGTTCTTCCGACGCAGGAGACGGATGTCACGGTGTGCGGCAAGGCATTGCCGTCGATCCCGATGGGCGCTAAGTTCGCCTGCAAGTCGTTCACTATCGGCGGACTGGCGATCGCTGACGAGTCAAACATCGACCTGCGCGGCGTGAAGGTGGTTGACATCGAGGACAATTCTCGCATCATCACGCGCAACGGGCACCTAATTGCCGTGAATGTCCTCCGCGCTGGACGAATCCGGCTAGACGGAAAACTCGCGGCCGTTACTGGGATGAAGGTGTCGGGGAATCTGGAGATGCGGTCGGGGAGTCGTCTGAGACTTCCCGTCAATCCGGAACTGGCGTTTGTCAAGTCGATTTCGGTCAAAGGCGAAGGACCCGTGGTGCTAAGGCCCGGCGCGGCGACCAAGCAGGGCCGCTTCCAGAAGATCATGCTAACTGGAGAGGCTCCACGTGACCTGACGCATTTCAGGTTGAGCGCGGATGACGACGAAAAAGCGGCGACGTTCAAGGGGGCGCCTAGCGGAACTTATCTCAGCGTGACCCCGCACAGATGAACTGAATTATGCAAAAAACAAGAAAGCAACAACTCATGAAAAACATTCGCTTGCTAGTATCAACTCTCGTAATCGGCGCGGCAATGTCCGTGTTCGGCGGTATGCCGATCAATCCTAAGCTGCCGATGTCGTTTGGCGTCAATTCAAAGGGCGGCAACCGCTTCGTCGGCGAGTTCAAGGACATCCAGCTCTCCTTCGGTGGAAAGACGTACCACTCAGGCCCCGCGAAGACGGGCGACCGGGTGAAGCCGTTCCCGACGGAGGCTGACGCGGACAAGGGAATGCGCTTCACGTGCCGCTTCGTCACGAAGAACGCCGCCGCCGCGCAGCGTCTCCTCGACAACGTGACGCCGGGCAAGGGCGACGGTTTCCTCATCGACGTCTATAAGGGGCAGTTCCGCGCCGTGATTGGCGGCGTCTGCTCGTGGAGCCATCCCACGCAGATTCAGACGGGACGCGAGACGCTTGTCGAAATCAACGTGTCCGCCGACGACGTGGTGACGATGTCCGTTGACGGCGACAAACGCAAGGTGCCTGGTCCCTGGGGCGTACCGAACTGGCAGAGCGTGAAGCGCGTGGAGAACAAGGCGCCGCATCCGGACGCCACATGGAAGATACGCTTCCGCGAGCCGGGGGAATGGAGCCTGAAGGGCTGGCAGAGCCGGTCGCTCTCGTTCGGCAACGGTTACTTTGGCGTATCCGAGTTCGGCGGCGTTGACGTGGAGCGCCTACAGCTCACCGAGCCGACCTTCCACACGCAGCAGCGGCACGCCAGGAGCGGACACAAGCAGGGCAACCTGACGGATGCCGCCGACCTGTTCGTGGAGTTCGGGTACAAGGATGCGGCGGACTACGTGCGCGAGATGGATCTCGAGGACGCGCTTGTGACGGTGAAGTACAAGGCGGGTGGCGTGGACTACGCGCGCGAATACTTTACGTCGTATCCCGACAAGGTGGGCGCGATGCGTTTCACGGCGTCGAAGAAGGGCGCGCTCTCCTTTACGCTCCGCGCCGCCGTGCCATTCCTCGACGCGCCGCCGCCCATGGACCGTACGGGCATGATCGAAAGTCGAAAGGTCGAAAGTCGAAACTCTGGATGTCGGATGTCGAATGTCGAATGTCAATCCGGCGAGATAACCCTCTCCGCGAAGAGCGGGGCATACGGCGTGAAGCTCGCAGGACGATTCAGGGTGTTGACCGACGGAACGGTTGAACGGCGTGACGGCGGCACCCTTGCCGTCGCAAACGCCACCGAGGCGACGGTCATCTACACGCTCGCCACCAACTACCGTTTCGTGCCGGAGATGTTCGAGGCATCGAAGGGACAGGGTTCTGACAGGGACTACGACCGGACGCCGTACTTCGGGCCTGACCCATCCCCCGAGGCCGAACGTCGCATTGCGGATGCGTCCGCGCTTGGTTACGCCGCATTGAAGAAACGTCACCTCGTCGACTTCCGCGGTCTCGTCGGGCGCAGCTCCATCGACGTTGACTTCGACGCGGCGGACATGTCGCTCACCACGCCTGAACTTCGTGCGCTCGGCGGAAACAGCGTGTACCTCCAGACGCTCTACTGGCGGCTCGGCAAGTTCCTGCTCGCTTCGTCGTCGCGTCCGGGAACGCTCCCCGGTTCGCTCCAGGGCTGCTGGGCGGGTCCGGTGCTGACGACGGCCTGGGGATCGGGTTTCTGGCACAACATCAACGTACAGATGGACTACTGGGGCGCGTTCTCGTGCAACATGGCGGAGTGCATGGAGGCGTATGCCGGATACAACGCGGCGTTCCGTCCGACGACGCGCAACGCCGCGCTGGACTACATCAAGCGCGTGAATCCCGCTGGGCTGAAGGAACCGGTCACGGACGACTTCTGGAGCGTCGGGACGGCTGCGTGGCCGTATCAGGCGAGCGGCGCGCCGGGCGGACATTCCGGACCCGGCACGGGCGGCTTCACCACCGCGCTCTACATCGACTGGTACGACTTCACGCAGGACCGCAAAGTCCTCGAGAAGCAGTGCTGGCCCGTGTTGCGCGGCATGGCGGACTTCCTTACGCGCTGCGTGGTGGAGAAGGATGGGCTTTACCTCTCCAAGTTCTCCGCGTCGCCTGAACAGCGTAGTAGGAAGGGCGGTGGCTACTACCAAACCGTCGGCTGTGCGTTCGACCAGCAGATGATCCTTCTCAACAACGCGGCGTTCGTGCGCTTCGCGAAGCTGCTCGGACGCGAGGACGACCCCGTGGTGACGCGCTGCAAGGAACAACTCGCGAAGTACGATCCCGTGCAGGTCGGCGAGAGCGGGCAGATCAAGGAATACCGCGAGGAGCGCTTCTACGGCGACTTCGTACGCGAGAAGCACCATCGCCACATCTCGCACCTCGTGGGACTCTATCCTGGCGCGATCATGAACCACACCACGCCGGACTGGCTCAAGGCCGCGAGCCGCACGCTTGATTTGCGCGGCGAGGTGACGGAGGCGTGGGCGCTCCTCCACCGCATGTGTTGCCGTGCCCGCACGGGCGAGGGCGACGCGGCGGTGCGTCTCTTTGGCAACCTGATGGAGGTGAAGACGGCGGACACGCTCTGGTCGATCGCGCACGGCGTCCACATCATCGACGCGAACTACGCGGGCGCGGCGGCGTTCGCGGAGCTGGTGCTCCAGAGCCACGAGCTGGACGAGAAGGGGAATTTCGTCATCGATCTCCTGCCCGCTCTTCCATCCTCATGGGCGAAGCACGGTTCCTTCCGCGGCCTCTGTGCGCGCGGCGGCTGGGAAGTGGACTGCGAATGGCGTGACGGGAAGCCTGTGAAGGTTAATCTTCACCCCGGCCCGAACGCCGTCGGCCCGTGCCCACTCGTTCGCTTCGACGGTAAGCCTCTTGACTCGACATTGAATGCTTCTTATTGAGTCCACGAATAATTCGGATTTATGGTATAATTTGCGCCATGGAGAACAAGCGCAAGATTCCGTATGGTGTTATCAACTGGGCCACGCTTGTCCGCGAATGTCTGTTCGTGGACAATACGGCATATATCCGCAACCTGGAGGACGTGGCGACGCCAGTGTTCCTGCGTCCGAAGAGATTCGGCAAATCTGTCGTCTGTTCGATGCTTGCGCACTACTACGACGTCGGCCTCAAGGACCGCTTCGACGAACTGTTCGGCAAGACCGACATCGGGCGTAACCCGACACCGCTCCGCAACTCGTTCCTCGTCCTACAGTTCGATTTCTCGACCGTGCAGGTCGGCACGCTCGCCGAGATCGAGCGGAACTTCGTTGAACATGTCCGGGGACGTGTGGAGCGCTTTGCGGCGCAATATGCCTCGTTAGCCGATTGGTCGAGGGCGTTGGAACTGAATGGCCCAGCAGCCATGATTGACAAGGTGCGTGACATCATCAAGAGCGCCGGGCTTCCCCCGCTCTACGTGGTCATCGACGAATACGACAACTTCACGAACGAACTGGTGGTCTCTGGCCGCGACTTGGAGTACAACGCCGTATGCGGGCACGACGCACATGGCGATGTAACGAGGGAATCGTTCTTCAAGGCGTTCTTCAAGTCCTTTAAGGCGGGGCTTGCGGACGGTACGGTGGGCCGCACGTACTTCACGGGCGTGTTGCCCATTACGCTCGACGACCTCTCCAGCGGCTTCAACGTGGGGACCGTCGTGAACCTTCGGAGCGATTTGATCGGACTTGTCGGCTTCACCAAGGAACAGGCAAAGCGGTACGTGGACGAAATATTCTCCGAACACGCGCTTCCGGCGGAGTTGAAGCCTACAGTTGTGGGAGACCTTGAACGGCTATACGACGGTTATCATTTCACTCCAGACTCCGAGTCGCTCTACAACGCGACGATCTGCAACTGGTATCTGCAACAGCTGGTCGCCGAGCGTAGGATACCGCGCATCGTCATTGACTCGAACGTGCGCACCGACATCGGCTGGTTCAGACGCCTCGCGCAGACGTCGACGAGGGCGCTGGATAAACTTCGTGCCTACATCGAACGCGGCGAGGGAGAGGGCGTAAACCTTTCTGCCCTCTCCGCGAAGTTCGGGCGAGCGAAATTCTTCTCCGAGGAGTTCTTCCCGTACGCGCTGTACTACCTCGGACTCCTGACGTTCGAGAACAGGTTCCGGCTCAACATCCCCAACCTGACGATTCGGAACATGTTCGTCGATTACTACGATGAACTTTCGGAGTTCAAGAACGTCGATGAGGCTCGTCGGGCGTTCAGCCTTGCGGCCGAGTCTCTCGCGCTTGCGGACGGCACGTGGCGGAATCTCTTCGATGCCTACTGGCAGCACTACGTGAAGGCGCGGATTCCCGCGCAGGCGTTCGACAAGATGAACGAAAACTTCTTCAGGACGACCTTTACCTCGCGTTGCCTTGACTATCTTGCGGACTTCTACTCCTTCGAGACGGAGTACAATTCGTCCGAGGGACGCTGCGACTTCCTCGCGGTCCCCAAGGTGGGTTCGCCCAAGCCTGCCCGGCTTGTGGAGTTCAAGTATTTCACGAATGCGGCGGCGGAGAAGGTGCTCGGACGCGACACGCCCGACGCGGAGACGGTCAAGCAGGCGTTCGCCTACCGCAAGGCGCTTGCGCGGCGTCCAGACTGGAACTGCCCGATCGACGCGACGGTGGTCGAAGTCTGCGGGAACACGGGCTACAACTGGTTCGACCTGACGGATGATTGTTCACTCACGCAGAGTAACAACCAAGGACATGGCAATGAATAGAATGATAAATGTTAGCGCCGTCGTGGTGATGGCGTTGTGCGCACAGGCGCGCGAAGCGGTCAAGATTGACCTCGCGGGCGAATGGAGCTGCGCGGGGACGAACTTCACGGGCAAGGTGAAGTTGCCGGGGACGCTTGCGGACGCGGGGCTTGGCGAGTTCCAGACGCCCGCCCACCACGCCGCATATACCGAGCGCACGTCCAAGACCTCCCTCGCGCTCAAGTACAAGTACCACGGCGTCGCCGTCTATTCGCGCACGATCACGCTGACGGCGGAACAGGCCGTAAAGCCGCTTGAGGTGTTCCTCGAGCGCGTGATGTGGACGAGCCGGCTGAAGATCGACGGACGCGAATTCGGATTCTGCGACTCGCTCGGTACGCCGCATGTCCACCGCATCCCTGCTGGCGCCCTCGCACCCGGCGAGCACCGCATTGAAATCGCAATCGACAACTCGCGGCAGTACGGCGTCGTCATGAAGGCGCACGGATACGGCGAGTGGATGCAGTCCGTCTGGCACGGCGCGATCGGCAAGGTCGAGTTGCGCGAGGCGAATCCGCTCGATTGTGTGCGCGTGTTCGCCGACTACCCGGCGAACGGGAAGGTGCGTTTCGAGTTGCCGGAAGGGTTCGTCGCCGACGTGCAGAGCGTGATGTCCGACGATCTCTCCTTCACCGGCTTCAAGGTGGAACCGTCGCCCTACGCGCAGGGACGCGTGATGGTGACGGCGACTCTCGCGGAAGAGCCGCAGGCGTGGGACGAGTTCAACCCGCGTCTGTACAATGTCACGTTCCGCGACGCGAAGGGCGGTTTTGAGAAGAAGCTTCGCTTTGGTTTCCGCACGCCGGGACGCAAGGGTAACCGCCTCATGCTCAACGGGCGACCGCTCTTCGTGCGCGCGGACATCGACAACTGCCACTTCCCGCTCACCGGCTACCCGAACATGGGGAAGCGCGAGTGGACGCGGTTTTTCACAGTCCAGCGCAACAACGGCATGAACGCGATCCAGCTCCACACGTGGACTCCGCCAGAGGCCGCGTTCGAGGCCGCCGACGAACTCGGCATGATGATCTTCTGCGAACTCGGCTACTGGAACGAGAAGGGAATCGCGTCGAGCTATGCGGGGAAGGGCAACGCCGCGCTTGACGACTGGCTCCAGCGCGAGCTGAAGGCCGTCGCCGACGCCTACGGCAACCACCCCTCGATGGTGTCCACGACGTTCGGCAACGAGCTCGGGTTCTGCAACTTTGACGCGCTCGACAAGTGGATGTCGGCACACAAGAAGTACGACCCGCGGCGGCTCACGATGTGCTCGACCGCGCGCAAGGTCGCGCCGAGCGACGACTTCATGGTTACGCACTTCTATCCCGGCCTTGGCAGTACGCGCCACCTTATCGGCGGCGAGGCGGACTACGACTACGAGAAAGTCTATTCCAAGGCGCCGATTCCCGTGATCGCCCACGAGATCGGACAGTGGCCTGTGTACCCTATGTGGGACGAGCAGATTCCGAAGTTCAACGGACTCCTCGATCCCTGGCGTTGGATCCCGATGCGCGAGATGGCGATCTCGAACAACACCTTCCGCTTCGCGCGCGAGTTCCACTCCGCGTCGATGCAGACGAGCCGGCACTTCTACAAACTCGAGACGGAGGGCTTCCTCCGCACGCCCTCGTGCGACGGCATCAATTACCTCTCCATGCGCGACTATCCCGGACAGGGCGAGGCGCTCATCGGCTGGTATGACGCGTTCTTCGACGCGAAGCCCGCGCTCGGCGAAGTGCCGCCGTTCTCCGTCCTGATGAGCACCACGCCGTGTCTCGCGAAGTTCCCGAAGTTCCTCTGGACCTCCAACGAGACGTTCAGGGCGCGGCTCCTCGTGCGGAACGAGCTCGCGGACGCGATTCCGGCGGGGACACGCTGGCGCTGGTCGTTCGGCATCCACAGTGGATGGGCCGTGGCGGAGAAGCCGATTCCTGCAGGCGAACTCGCTGACGTTGGCGGCATTTCCGTGGAGCTTTCCAGCTTCGCCGCGCCGAGTCGTCCGGAGCTCCGCTTCGGCGACAACTCCTGGCGCATCTACGTGCTGCCGCGCATCCGCGTTCCTGACCCGTTGCCGGATGGCGTGCTGATTACGTCTGACCCCGCCGCCGCCGCAAAGGCGCTCGCCGCAGGGGGACGCGTGATCTACACGGGCAAGAGTGCGAAGAGCGACATCACGACGTTTGAGCCGATCTACTGGTCCACGGGACTGTTCGTGACGAAGCAGAAGCATGTCGGCTTCGGGGCCGTCGTGGACGCCGACCATCCCGCGCTCGCGCCGACGGGCTGCGACTACTGGATGGACGAGTTCTGGCGCAAGCTGTTCACGGACGGCAAGCGCAATGCGATGTCGCACCGCCTCGAAGGACTGCCCGCCGACTTCCGTCCGATCATCACGGTCGTGCCGGACCTCCACCATTCGTACTTCATCTCGCCGTTCTTCGAGGTGAAGGTGGGCGAGGGGCGGCTCATCGTCTGTGGACTCCGGCTCGACGCGAACAGCACGGCCGCGCGCCTCTTCAAGCGCACGCTCTGGCGCTACGCCGTTTCCGACGACTTCAACCCGAAATGGCAGGTTTCGCCGGAGTGGTTCACGGACGTGTTCCTCACGCGCAAGGGTCCAAAGGAGAAATCCATCAAGCTCGACGCCGACGTGAAGGACATGATGAACAAGGGGAAGGTCACCCCGTAAAGACTTAGTTCTTCACCAGATCCGTCCAGTCGTAGTGGCGGTAGGCGCCGTGTACGACGTCCGCGAAACGCGTGTAGAGGTTCTCGTCGTCGATCATCTGCTTCCACGACCAGGTGGGCTTCACCATCTTCAGCCCGGCAAAGCGGCCCTCTCCGACAAAACGCGCGTGCGCGGCGGGGATGCAGGCGCGGCCATACGCCTCAATCGTGAACGGTTCGTCGCATCCGAGAATCTTCCGTGCGGCGTCGGACGCCGACAGCATGTCCTCGGCGCGGTGCGCCACCATGTTCTCGCCGAGGTGGTAGTACTTCATCGTGACCATCTCGTCCATGGTGGGGCAGCCGTAGTACTTCGTGGCCGACGCGCCGCCCTCGCCGCGGTGATGGCGGAAGAAGCGTCCAGTCAAACCCCAGCCGCGCGCCTCGAGGATCACGGCGGCGCGTCCTTCGCGGAGAATCTCCTCCACGCGCGCTGCGTGCGCCACGGAGTCGAGATCCTCCGAGACGATCATCACGGGATGAGCACCGGCCTTCGGTGCGTTCGGACGGAACGTGAACATCTGGAGTGCAATGCCATCGTCCGTGAGGAGCGTGACCGTGGAGGATTTTCCGTTCGCAAGTTCCTGGTCCAGCCGGTCGTAAGCCTCGGCGTGGAAGCCAGTCTTGCGGATGCCGGTTGCCGCGCGCACGATGTCGGGCGTGACGGTTTTGCGTTCACTCTCGAGCTTGTGCGCCTCTTCGCGGATGAGGTCGTAGACCGTCCGCTCGCCCGGCAGGTCCAGGACGCTGCCAGTGGGCGTCACGAGGTTCTTCTGGTCGCGCGCGAGGCCGACGTCGACCTTCGGGTCTTTGAGGCTGAAGCCGAGGTTGTATTTCTGGAACTTGGCGCAGTCGTAGCCTTTCCACACGTCCTCGCCCTTGAGATGCTTGCGGAACCACAGGAACTCGGCCTGCTTGGAGCTCTCCGCCCAGAGGTGCGGGCCGGAGGTGTCGATCAGCTGGAAGCAGTCGCCGCGTCCGAGCGACTTGAACGCCTTCGCGGCGTATTCGGCAGTCTCGTACACGCCAATGAACGGGAAGAAGTCGGCGTGCGTGGCGAGGTGGAGCGCGGCGCAGCGGTCGGCGGCGAGCATGAAGAGTGCGAGGTGGTTCATGCCGTATTTGAGCTGTCCGTAGAACTGCTGCTCGGCGTCGCTCGCGCCGAGGTCCCAGTTCGTGCCGCGGATCGAGGCGATGAACCCGGAGGGCGCAGCCGCGGCGATGCGCTTGTCCATCGCCATGACGTAGCTCGAATCCGTGCCGCCGCCGGAGTGTCCGGTCACGGCGAGGCGTTTTGCATCCACATCGGGCCGGGCGCACAGCACGTCGAGCGCGCGGATGCCGTCCCAGATGCGGAACTGTGCCGTGTTCCAGCCCACGAGCGCGGCGCGGTGTCCGGTGCGGTTGTGTCCGTGGCAGACCATCGGCTTGCGGTTCTTGCGGTTCTGCGGACGCTCCCCCTGGTCGATCGGGTCGTACACCATCACGATGAAGCCGAGTTTCGCGCCGATCGCGCCCGGGCGCTGGTAGTCTTCGGACATTTTCCCGTTGTAGGTGTGTCCGCACGGCACGAGCACGGCGGGGTACGGCGCCTTGAAGCGGGGATCGGTGGGCACGAACACCGTGGCGGTCACGTGGTGTCCGGGACGCGACTGGAAGAGTGTCTTCTCGATGCGGTAGCCGTCGCGTTGGATGACGCCGGTCGTCTTTACGTCCAGGTCGCAGCGTTCCGGGAAGCCGCCGATGGAGTCGAGCCACGCCTGGCGCACGCGTTCCTGTCGCGCCTTGAACGCGGCGGGGTCCTTTGCCGCCTCCACCCACGCCGCGTCGATTGCGCGGTCGGCGGCGATGATGCCGTTCATCGCGCGGTCGTTCACTTCCGTGTAGGGATAGAACCCCTGTACGACGCGCATCTTGGCGATTGCGTCCTTGACGCTCACGGGTGCGGCCAGCAGTGTCGTACCGGCCAGGGCGGTCGCAAGAGCAGCGCCCGCGTATGTCCATCTTGTCTTCATTTTCTTTCTCCTATGTGAAATCATTGGTCCATGCAACGCACCTACGTTGCACAAGGACAAAAGTATACCATATTTCCCCTTGCGTTGGGTACGCGGATTTGGCATACTAAACGCGTTCAACCTTATTGAATACACGAAAGGATTTAATGAAATGAAGGTGAAGGCCCTGATGTTTGCGGCGGTGGTCGCGACAGGCGCGACCCTCGTGGCCGCAGAGTTCAAGCCGGCGGACGTGCTCGTCTACACGCGCTGGCAGTACGTGAAGAACCAGAAAACCGGCGAGGTCGCGAAGGGCGGCACCGCCCCGTGGTCCAAGCCGTACCACCACGAATCGACCGAGCAGGGCGCGGAGGAGGTGCGTCGCTACTTCACGGCGAACGGGCTGTCGTGCCTCGTGACGGACGACCCGGCGGTGTTCACGTCGGGCGCGATGAAGACGTTCAAGGCGATCATGCTCTGCAACTGCAACCACGAGCTCTTCGAGAACGCCGAACAGCGCGAGGCGTTCTACAAGTACGTGGAGAACGGCGGCGGACTCGTCGCGACGCACTCCTCGAGCGCGTGCGAGCGCGGGGACAAGCGGTTCCGCGACTTCCTCGGCGGCGCGTTCGAGCGCCACTACAGGATGATGCCGGTCAAGTTCAGCCGCGTGGACGCCAAGCATCCCGCGATGACGATGTTCCCGCAGGGGAGCGTCTGGGAGATGGACGAGGTTTACCTCAACCATCCGGACGAGACGGGGCTGCGTCCGCTCATGATCCTCGACTGGAAGGACGTGGATGCGAAGTCGCGCAAGACGGACAAGTACGGCTGCCCGAAGATCGGCGGACATGTCCTTGAGTGGTGCAAGACCTACGGCAAGGGCCGCATCTTCTACACGGCGCTCGGACACCGTCCGAAGGACTGGGGCAAGATGGAGTGGCAGCTGCACCTCTTCGAGGCGACGAAGTGGGCGATGGGCGAGCGTCCCGACAACGTCGAGGTGAAGACCACGACCGCGAAGGTGCGCACGACCATCGAGGGCGTCGAGTGCGTGAAGGACGGCAAGACGGTGTGGAAGTTCAACATCGCGAACCGCGAGAACAAGCCGTTCGTGCATCCGCTCTGTCTGCCAGACGGACGCTGCTTCACGGATGCGCGCCCCGCGGACCATCCGTGGCACCTCGGACTCTGGTTCTGCTGGAAGTTCATCAACGGGCTCAACTACTGGGAGCCGCGCGGTCCGGCCGCGGGGAACCTCTTTCCCGACGGCATGACGGTGGTGAAGAACTTCAAGATCGTGCCGAAGGGCGGCGCGTGCGACGTGCAGCTCTCGATGTGGTACGGTCCGCGCGCGCAGCCGGGCAAGGTGCTTCTGGAGGAGGAGCGCCGGGTCCAGTTCACGGCGCCCGACGCGAAGGGCGGCTACAAGATCCGCTCCACGCACGTGTTCACGGCGCGGGACAACGTGAAGTTCGACTGCCGCCGTCCGGTGGGCTACGGCGGGTTCTCGCTCCGCATGGCGACGATGATGCGCGAGTTCAAGATGTCGGGCGTGGGCGGCGAGCCGAGCCACGACAAGAACGTCGGCGGCCCCAAGGAGATGACGGCCGTCCGCTACGTCGATCCCAAGACGGGCCACGGCATCGAGGTGAAGGAGCTGGCGCCGCTCGAGACGGAGCGCATCTACACGTGGAGCGACCATCGTTTCGTGAACCCGATGCCGATCTACGAGAAGCCGCTTGAACTCAAGCCCGGCGAGCGGTTCACGCTCGACTACGAGATATCTGTGTTTTAATTCCGTGAGGCAGGGTCACGGTCGCCGCCAAGATGGCGGCCGTGCGGATGGCGTTATACGATCGTCGCTCGCAGTCCTGCCGTTTCTTGTAGCGCGTTTCGAACGCCTGGCGATGGAAAACCGTGGAATGAAAATCAGGATGCTGCAAAGGGCGAACGCGCAATGAAGAAAACAGTCCAGTTCGCGGTTGCACGGCTTGTCGTGCTGGCGTTGGCGTCGCTGCTTATGGCCGTCAACTACCGCACGTTCGTCGAGTGGGGCGGACTGTATCCCGCGGGCGCCACCGGGCTTTCGATGCTCCTCCAGCGCGTCCTGCAGCGTCTCTCCGACACGGCGGGGTTCGGCTGGACGGTGCCGTTCTCGCCAATCAACTACGCCCTGAACGCGATTCCGGTCTGGATCGGTTTTAGGTTCATCGGGCGGCGCTTCACGCTGTATTCGCTCTACGTGATCTTCCTGACGGGGTTCTTCACGGACATCCTTCCTGTGGACGCGCTCACGTCGTTCGTACCGGCGAACGACCTGATGCGGCTCAAGACCGATCCGTTCGTGACGAGCCTGTTCGGCGGCGTGTCCTTCGGCTTCGGCATGGCGCTGTGCCTCAGATGGAACGCCACGACGGGCGGCACGGACTTCATCGCGATCTACTTGTCCGAGCAGAAGGGACGCGAGACGTGGAACATCATCTTCGCCATCAACGCCGCCATCCTCCTGGCGGGCGGTTTCGTGTTCGGCTGGACGGGCGCGCTCTACTCCATCGTCTATCAGTTCGTGTCGCTCCAGGTCATCCACCTGATGTACCGCGCCTACCAGTACCAGACGCTGCTCATCGTGACGAGCCAGCCGAAGCGCATCTGCGAGGCCATCCACAGGCTCAGCCACCACGGCGCGACGGTCATCGACGCGCACGGCAGCTACCTCGGACACAAGACCTCGCTCGTCTATTCCGTCGTCGCCGCCGACGACACGAGCCGCATCTACGCGATCTGCAAGAAGATCGACAAGGCCGCATTCGTGAACACGATCAGCACGTCGCGCGTGATCGGCAGGTTCTACATGCGCCCGCGCGACTGAGAAAACCCCGTTGCGTCGTCCTGACGAACGGTGCGCGGATGACGGTGGGAACCGCGTTCAGCACGGCGGGGGAGACAGCCAACAACGCGTACGGTCGGCTTGAGGTGAACGACGATTGCAGCGTGACGACAAAATGCGTGAACGTAAGCAGCGGCGAAGTCGTGCAGCGCGGCGGCATGGTCCGCGGAACCGACACAGACTCGATCCGGATCGGGCGCTATGCCAATCGCGAGGGCTTCTACTACCTCTCTGGCGGAAGGCTGGAGTCCGCACAGCATTTCTACATTGGCTATGTGGCGGGCGGCGTGGGACAGCTTTGGCAGACCGGCGGCACGGTCGATACAAAGAGTACATTCTCCATCGGCAAGGTGGCGAACGCCACTGGCATGGTCCACGTGGCTGGCGGTGCGATAGAGCAGTCTGCCGGTACCACGCGCGTGGGCGAGAACGGCACCGGCACGCTCGTTGTGCGTGACGCAGGCGTGGTCAAGACCGGAACGAGGCTCAGCATCGCGGACGAAAGTGCGACGGGCAGCGGACGCGCCATGCTCTGCAAGGGCGGCGTGATCGAGACCGCGCAGGTGCTGGGGCACGGCACAACGGAAAACGGACGCTACGCGGAAGTCATCTTCGACGGCGGCACGCTCCGCGCAACGGCGGATTCGACGGCATACTTGGGGAATGAAATCGTTCTATTTTGAATGCATGTGGTCTGCCACACGGTCGTAAACCTTCCGCCCTGTGCGGATGGCGTCGTAGGAC
This sequence comes from uncultured bacterium, assembly GCA_902802945.1. Taxonomy (GTDB): domain Bacteria; phylum Verrucomicrobiota; class Kiritimatiellia; order RFP12; family UBA1067; genus RUG572. The sequence goes on from CADCOC010000022.1 coordinate 46,026, forward strand.
CGTCGTTCGCATTCCTGCCGTTCCCTGTAGCGCGTCTCGAACGCCTGGTTCTCGGCGCACGGCACGAACCCGTCCATGTCGGCGCGCGGCGTCGCCTTGAGACGTTCCTGTCCTTTTCGGATGATCGCAAGAGCCTTCGCGTATGCGGGCTTGCCCTTGACCGCGTCAAGGATGCGCGAGAGTTCGGGGCGGTCGAAGTTCAACTGTTCACGGCGCGGCGGACTGAACGATCTCGGAATGTTGACTCCCGTGATCTTCTGAAGCTCGTCGTGTTCCGCGCGCGTGATCGGCATGCGCCCGCCGTAGCTGTCAGGGAATGCAAACTCATAGCACGGCCAATAGGGCGCGTTGATGTCCAGCCACGTGATCACGCGGTCGCGCTCCTCCTCCGTGATGCCGCTCCTGCCGTGTCCGTAGAGTTTCTTCACAAGCGGAGAAACGCATGAACCCCACGAGTAGGCCGGCTGGATGGACGAAGGCCCCGCGCCGATGCACTTCACGTAGCCGAGCGCCCAGAGATCGACATAGCTTGTGCAGAAATACGCGCCCCTGTCGCCCGAGAGGTTCAGCTTTTCGCCGGCCTTCTTCCCGTAGTCGTGGCACGAGACGCACCTGTTGAATATCGGCTGCACTTCCTTCTGGTACGAGTAGAGATGCGGGGGTGTGCCTTTCTCAAGCCCCTTCAGGTTGTAGGACCCGTCGAGCTTCGAGGGGGCGCGTGACAGCGCGAGCGGCTTTTTCTCCGTCTTGGGGACGTCGCCCGTCCTGCTTTCGTGGCACCCCACGCAACCATAGCTTTCGCCCGGCTGCAGATACGCGCCGCTGCGCATCGACTGCACCATCCGTCCGTCCGCGTCGAGCGCCTGAAAATAGACGTATGTGTTGCCCGGCACCTCGAAGTAGGCGCTGCCGTCCTCCTCCACCGGCACCGTGCCGAGAATCCGCTTGTTCTCGAACGAATGCCAGTTCATCGCGGGCGCAACGTCGCTGAACCAGCTGCGCTGCGGCAGGTAGATGCGCTTCTCCGGACTCTCCACCACGCGGAGCGCCTTGATCGTTCCTTTCGCCACGCCTTTCATGTGCGTGCCCACGTACACGTTCTGCACGTAGAAGCGTCCCGGCGCGTCCGGCGCGTCGTAGGTGCGCTGCTCGGCCTGCACGGCGGGCTTTTTCGACGGACGCAACAGCACGGGCGAATGGCATCCCGGCGCGTCCTTCGCCACGAGCACCTCGTTGCCATGGAGGTCGAGGTAGTAGATGGCCGTCTCCTCGCCGTGACCGGTCTGGCGCACGCAGAGGAAGTGCGCGTCATCGATGGGAAACGGATCCGCGTATTTCACGGGGAGCGTGCGCGGGGTGTCGAACACGAAATGCCCGCCGCTCACGGGGTAGGAGCCGTGAACGTCGGCTTCCGTGCGGATCTCCTCGCGGAACGACGCGGGCCAGGTGCGCAGCACGGAATCCTTGCCGTCGACGCCCAGCGAACGGTCGATCAGTCCGAGCGCGCCCCAGGAACGGTCATGGCACGCGCACAGCACGGCGATTGCGCGGGACGGGTTGGAGAGTGCGCGCGCGCTCAGCACGCCGCCGGGCGAGACGGTGTTGTTGCCCCAGTACACCGCGTGGCGCGTGCCGTCCGGGTTGCAGGTCCAGAGTCCCTGCGCGTCGCCGTAGTTACGATCAACGTATTCCCAGCGGTCGTAAAGGATGCGTCCGTCGGGGAGGATGGCGGGGTGTCCCTCGAAGAGCGTTGATTTGCCGATCTGGTGGATGTTCGCGCCGTCCGGCGTCATCTTGAAGAGGTTGCACATGATGTTGCGGTTGCACATGCAGTACTTCGGCTCGCGCGTGGATGCGAAGACGATGTCGCCGTCGGGGAGCCAGGCAGGGTCGATGTCCGAGACGCCGGCGGCGCGCGTGAGCTGCGCGAGATTTGAACCGTCGGGGTTGACGGTGTAGATGTGGTAGTCGTCCTTCCGGCCGTTGCGCATGGAGAAGACGATGCGCAGCCCGTCCCAGTCCACCTCCGGGTCGCGCACGGTGCGTCCGGGGGCGTCCGACACAATGTCGCGGCGCTCGCCGGTGCGCGGGTCGAGCGCGCGCATCGCGCCATGCGTGACGTACTTCGCCTCGTTGATCTCGCCGCACTGGAAGAGCGTTTCGGTGTTGTGGTGGTCCGGACGCCACATCGCGTGCGTCGTGTAGACGATCTCGTTGGTCAGGAGCGGATTCTCGCGCACGAGCGCGCGCAGCAGGAGCTCGTCGAACATCTTCGCCTTGCCGCGTCCATTCCATCCCTCGACCACCCGCAGGGCGGCGAGGAACTTCTCGGCGGGATACGGCGCGTCCATCTCGCCCAGTTCGCGAATAGCCTTCTCCGCGTTCTGCACGGCGGCAGGCGGCAGGAAGCCGCGCGCGTCGAAGTCGTGCGCGACAACCGCGCCGTCAAACTCGATGCCGTCGACCGCGATGTAGCCCCAACTGCCGGTCGCGGCGTCGGTGACGCGGAAAAAAGCCGTGCGGCCTACCGCCGACTCGGGCAGTTGCCACGTCTCGCGGCGCAGGGGTTCCGCGTTTCTGCCCGTAGCGCGGGCGATTTCACGACCCGTCTCGCGGTCGATGAGCGCGAAGTGGACGCCTCTCTTCCCGCCGCCGATCCAGAACGAGACCTCCTTGCCATCAATGCGCACGGTCGGACTTTCCACCACGCCCGTCGGTCCGGCCTCGGGCTTGCCGGAAAACGACTCCAGCGTGGAAAGGAACCACGTGCCGCTCTTCGTCTGCGGACGGCGGGTGTTGTATTCAGTCGCGCGGTCGGTGACGACCTTCTCGAACGCTCCCTCAACGACCTCCCATCCCTGGAGCGAGCCATTCTCAAAGTCAAACCGCACCCGCCCTGCGTCCGCCGCCGCAGAGATACCTGCTACCGCAATGCAAATCGCAGCAGATAGAGTTTTGCCAAATGAGGTGTCCATGGCGATAAGTGTAGCAAAAATCCCGCCGCAGATACAAGATGGAACTTGTCCCCGGAAACCAACTCACGGATTACGAGCGATTCGGATATCCCGCGCAGTTCATGCAGTTGTCGTCTGGCGCTTTTTCGGAGATGTCGTACGCGCTCGCGGCCATGGACCTCAAGGATGATGAATGCGCCTTGCACCTTGCCAAGATCGCGCTCGAGATGCTTGTACAACGCGACGAGTTGGACAAGCGGTACAACAGCGGCAAGTGGGAACACTGGTACGACCGCGACCTCATCTATCCCTGTCGCTCTGTGACGGACAAGCTCCGCAAGGCAGTGAATGGTCAATGACGTTCAATGTGGAGATGAGAATTGCGTGGCTGGATTTTTTAGCCACAATCGTTTTGTTGTGGCCAAAAAAGTTGGCCATAACGATTGACGGCGGAATCGGTGATATGATATAATGCGCGCCATGAAAGCAGTTCTTGGAGAGGTCATGCGTGAGTTCTACGAATTCGGGATTCCCGAAGACGTCATACCTCGCGATGTTGATTACCTTGAGAAACGGAATGCCGCGACGGTCGTCACGGGAATGCGCAGATCGGGCAAGACGTACGTGACGTACCAGCGGATGCGCGCGCTTGTCGAGTCCGGGATTCCGCTGGAGCGGATCGTCCACGTCAACTTCGACGACGACCGGCTGAAGGGGCTGAAACTCGAGCACCTGCGGCTGGTGGGTGATATCCACGCCGAAATGTTCCCTGATGCGGCGAAGGAGAAATGCTGGTACTTCCTTGACGAGCTGCAGGACGTGAAAGGCTGGGAACTCTACGCCCGCCGCATTCTCGATTCGCATCATGTGCAGTTGTGCCTCACGGGGTCTTCGTCGAAGCTGCTTTCCGGCGAGATCGCCACGCAAATGCGCGGGCGTTCAATTGACATTGAGGTGTTCCCCCTGTCGTTCGCTGAGTTCCTCCGATTCAATTCGATCGTGAAAGCTGTTCCTTCAGCGCCGTATTCGTCGCGCACGGCCGGCGTCCTGCGCCATGCGATGCAGCGCTATCTTGACGAGGGCGGTTTCCCTGATGTGCAGGGCGACGACTACCGGATCCGCGTCAAGATGCTTCAGGGATATGTCGATGCCGTGCTCTACCGTGACGTGATCGAACGCCATGAGGTGCCGAGCGTGCAGTCGTTGCGCTACACGCTGGAATACATCAAGCACAATTTCGCGCACAAGATTTCGACGCGCGCCATTTCGGGAGCACTCAAAGGTCTGGGAATCTCGGACAGCCGCGAGTACATTTCCGATTATCTCGACTGGCTCGAGCAGGCCTATCTCATCTACCGCGTACCGATCAGGACGGATTCGCTCTCCGTAAGGCGGATGAACCCGGACAAGTTCTACCTTGTCGATACGGGACTTGCACGGGCGGTGACGCCAAAGAGCGATGCCTCGCGGGGTTGGTTTCTGGAAAACCTCGTGTACCTTGCTTTGCGTCGCGGCGACAACAGGATCGAGTACTTCAACACGAGAAGGGGAGAAGAAGTCGATTTCCTTGTTACGGACAGAATCACAAAGAAGCGACGTCTGATCCAAGTGGCGTGGGAGATGTCGGATTCTGCTACAAAGACGCGTGAACTTTCCGCGTTGAAGTCCGCACGAGACGAGATCAAGGTCAAAGACTGCTCGGTGGTGACATGGGACGAGGAATGGGAAAAGGACGGAATCAGGATCGTTCCTGCGTGGAAATGGTGTCTTGGAGAGAGTGTATAGAAAAGGTTGATTGTATGGCAAAGAAGGGAAATGGATAGTCCATGGCGCTGTCGGCAATAGATTGGATCGTCATCGGAGCGTACTTCACGATCACGATGCTCGCGGGGCTCTTCATGGGACGGTTCGTGAAGGGGTCGAAGGACTTCTTCTCCCGATCCTCGCCGTGCTGCCCGCGATCGCGGCGCGGGGGTATCTCCCCGACCTGCTGCCGGAGATGCATGAGCGCAGCTACATCGAGATGTGTACGCGTCTTTTGCCGCACGGGATGCTCGGACTCATGGTGTCCGCGATGATGGCGGCGTCGCTCTCCACGCTTGCGGCGGAGTTCAACGTGATGAGCAGCGTGCTGACGACGGACATCTACCGCCGCATCTTCCGCAAGAACGCGGGCGAGCGCGAGACGATTCGGCACGGCGAAGCGCGAAGCGGAATCGCGCGAGGGACTGTTTGCGGAGATTGATTTGAGAAACGAAGATCACGGCCGAAAATGTCATACTTGACGCGCTAGGGGCTGGTGGAGTATAATGATGAACCACACGAACCAAAGGAGTGAACCACAATGAGTGCATTGACACTGCATGCAATGGATGACCGGCTTGTCATCGCCTTGCGCCGATATGCGTCGGAGTTGGGGACAAGTCTGAATCAGGCGGCCAAGACACTGATTGCCAGTGCCTTGGGCGTGTCTTCATCTCGCGAACGCAGACCACCTGGTTTCATGCGATTTGCCGGAGGTTTCACTTCCGAGGATGCAGCGGAGTTGCGTTCCTTTGTGGATGCTGCGTCGTTCTCAAAGGTTGACGAGTCGGATTGGAAATGAATGCTGCGGTTGTAGATACGAATGTGCTGATTACCTTTCTTGAGAAGGGCAACAAGGTCTGCGAACTCTTGAGCCGCTTTGACCGATTACTCGTTCCGGCGGCTGTTGACGCTGAGTTTCGTGCGGGGATCGACCTTGATACGGCTTCAGGAAGGAGGCGTTCGCAGGTTTGGGACGACTTCCTTGCGGACGCATCCGTGGAGTTTCTGTCTGTCGGGCGCGAAGAGAGCCTGAAGTACGCGATGTTGTACAGGGTGCTTAAGGCCAACGGGACGCCGATTCCCATAAATGACATCTGGATCGCATCTTCCGCCTTGGTGCGCAACGTGCCCGTCTGTACCTTTGACCCTCACTTTCGCAGGGTACCGCTCCTTCAAGTGCTCTTTGCGGAAACCTGATGACTCAATACGTCGTAGAACGGTGACGCGAAAAGAACGGATGTTATGTGTGATTTCGAAGAGTTGTGTTCGTGGGTGAAGGATCTGCCGATCGTCGATTGGCATAATCCGTATCTCATCGGTTTAGGCCATAGGTTCGGTCGACACAGGTAATCCGGGAAGGCTTTCCGGGGGCGTTAGTCCGAGTGCTTCAAGGGCGTTGCGC
>CADCOC010000023.1 GCA_902802945.1 uncultured bacterium
CGACCGTGAAGGTGACGGGCGTTCTGGTGAACGGTGTGGGCTACGGCTCCGCCACGCTCAATAAGGCCAGCACACCCGTGACGATCGAGTAGGTCTTTCTGCCCCTGCGCTTCTCCTGGACGGCCACGATCGACGTGGACGGTCGCATCGCCACCACTCCATTGGTCGTCTTCACCAAATAGATTCTCGGACAACCGGGCGGTCGCGATGGTGGCGGGGAAGGGGGTATTGTGGTAAACTATGCGCCATGGAGAAATTTGAACTCGACAAGTCCTTGGCCGACGAGATCCGCGCCCGCGTGATGGGCGACGGCTTCATGAAGCTAGTGCAGTCCGTGCGCCGGAACGGCAAGTCTTTCCGCATCTCGCTGCGTCCCGTGCTGATCGGCGGCGAAACGCGCTATCAGGCCGAGATGAACGACGAGGGACAGGTACGCGTGAAGAACTTCGATGCGGCCGGCGCGGCTGACGGTCTCGAGGAGATCATCGCGCAGAAGGGTGCGCGCGACCTGCACCTCATGACGGCGTCCGGCGACCTACACGTGCGCGTGACGCGGAAGGGACACGTACACGTGTCGCGCTCTGCCGAGATGGAGCGCGTCGCAAAGGTGCAGCCGCACGACCGCGTGAAGAAGCTACCGCTTACGTCCTTCGACTCGTCCGCGCTCCTTCGCGTGATCGGCCTCTCCGACGGCGAAGGACGCGTGCGCGCTTCGATGCGCGGCAAGTACGACCAGGTGAACGAGTTCCTCAAGGTGGTCGAGGACGTGGTTGGAGGGGAACGGGGAACGGGGAATGGGGAAGATTTCACCGTGGTGGACTGCGGGTGCGGGAAGGCGTACCTTACGCTTGCGCTTTATTTCTTCCTCACGCAGGTGCTAAAGTTTCCAGCAGTGCGCGTGATCGGCGTGGATCGGCGCGAGGACGTGGTCGAAGCCGCGCGTAAGATGTCGCAGCAGCTGGACGTCGCCGACAAGGTGACGTTCGCGGCGGCAGATCTTTCGACGTTCGACATCCAACAGGTGACGCCCAATCCGCGCGTCGACATGGTGATCTCGCTCCATGCGTGCGACACTGCGACGGACGAGGCGCTCGCGCGCGGCGTGGAGTGGGGCAGCCGCTACATCGTGAGCGCGCCGTGCTGTCAGCACGAACTGCAGAAGACAATCGGCCCGCAGTCCGACGCCGCGTTTGCGGGCGTACTTCGCCACGGCATCCTGCGCGAGCGGCTGTGCGACATCCTCACGGACTCCTTCCGCGCGATGATCCTGCGCATCCTCGGCTACCGCACGCAGGTGGTGGAGTTCGTCTCTCCGGACGCTACGGCGCGCAACATACTGCTTCGCGCTGAGACTGGCGCGCGGAGCGGCCAGGCCGGTGCAGTGAGCGACTACCTGAACCTACGTGACTACTGGCATGTCACGCCGTGGCTTGAGACGCGTCTCGCCGCACGCCTTGATCCGTTTCTCAAGAGGTTTGGCTGATGTCGTCGGGCGCGTGCGAGACTGTGTCGGCGGGACGCGAGGGGCTTAAGTCGCGTCTTGGGTTCCTCATGGTGGCGGCCGGGTGCGCCGTGGGGCTAGGGAACGTATGGCGCTTCCCGTTCATCGTGGGGCGCAACGGCGGTGCCGCGTTCGTACTTGTTTATCTCGTGTTCCTCGCCCTCTTGGGCTTTCCCCTGCTCACGGCGGAGCTCGCCGTTGGACGCGCGGCGCGGAAGGGCATATCCGGCGCGATGCGCGCGCTCGCGCCTGAGCGGACGCGGAAGTTCTGGTACGTGATCGGATGCATCGTGTTCGGCGGCAACCTGCTGCTGATGGCGTACTACACGTCGGTCGGTGGCTGGCTGATGAGGTATACTGCAGGGTTCGCGGCGCAGGGTTCGGCGTTCACGGGTACGGGCGCGAAGGCTGCGTTCGACGGGTTGCTCTCCGATCCCGCCACATGTACGGCGTACATGCTTCTTGCCGTGGTGGTGGCGGCGGGAGTGTGTCTCGCCGGCGTACAGCGAGGCGTCGAGCGCGTGACAAAGTGGATGATGCTCTCGCTCCTTGCGCTTCTGGGTGTGCTGGCCGTGAAGGCGCTGTCGCTGCCAGGCGCGATGAAGGGCGTGGAATTCTACCTTGCGCCGAACTGGACCCCGCTCATCGAACATCCCTTCCGCACATGCTTCGACGCGATGGGGCAGGCGTTCTTCACGTTGTCCGTAGGCGTGGGCTGCATGACGATCTTCGGCAGCTACGTGGGACGAGAGCATTCGCTAGTCACGGAGTCGCTGTGGATCACGGTTATCGACACATGCGTTGCGTTCCTCGCGGGACTCGTGGTGTTTCCCGCGTGCTCGGCGTTCGGGGTTGACGTGACGGCGGGTCCGGGCCTCATCTTCATCGCGCTACCGGAGGTGTTCGCGCACATGGGCGGCGGACGGCTGTGGGGAGCGGTGTTCTTCCTGTTCCTCTCGCTTGCGGCGCTTACAACGATCGTTGCCGTGTTCGAGTGCTTGATCGGCGGGCTGATGGACGAACTCCGCTGGAAACGCGGACGGGCGTCCCTGCTGGTCGGGGCGGCTGTCGCGGTGTTGTCCCTGCCCGTGTCGCTCGGGTGCGACATTCGCCTCCCAGGCGGCGTCATGAAAGTCCTAGATTTGGAGGATTTCGTCTTTAGCCAGTTCTGGCTACCGCTCGGCGCGCTTGCGACGTGCGTGTTCTGCACGTGGCCGTTCGGCTTTGGCTGGGAAGGATTCCGTCAAGAGGCGGGCATGGGCGACGGGTTGAAGCCGCCTGGCGTATGGAAACCCTACATGCGCTGGCTGTTGCCGGTGATCCTTCTTGTAATCATCGTTGGCGGAATGCGGTAGGCGAACTCCTAAATTGCGGTATCATTTTCGGCGGCAATATGGTACAATGCCGCCCATGAAAATAGCTAGACTACTCTTTTCCGTCTGCGCTGCGTGCGCGGTTGCTGCGGCTTTAGGCGAAGACGCCGTGTCCATCGCAGGCCGCTGGCGATTCGCGCTCGGCGACATGACAAACTGCACGGACACCATCGCGCTGCCCTCAACTACGGACATCGCGCGGAAGGGCGACGGGCGCATCAGTGGCGTCGCGGTCGAGAAGATAGACCCCATGCGCGATGACGCAGCCGTCCAGAACCGGCTCACGCGCCACCCCACGCGGCGGTTCCCATACGTCGGGAAGGCGACGTATGAACGTGAAATTGAAATACCGGTTGCGTGGGCTGGCCGCCGCATAGAGCTTTTCCTTGAACGAACCAAAGTGGTTGACGCCTACATAGACGGCACGCGCTTCGGACGCAGCGATACGCTTGCCGCCCCCGCCGTAATTGAGCTACCGCGCGGAACGTCGCCGGGACGCCACACACTGCGTCTCGTCGTCGACAACCGCCGAGGGACTGTCCCCATCACCGGGCACCAGACCTCCGATGACACGCAGACGAACTGGAACGGCGTGATGGGGCGCATGGAGTTGAGGTCTTACGGCGAGATTTCGATTGTGCAGGTGAAGACGTTCCCGTCGGCCGCCGAGGGCAAGGTCACGGCGAAGGTGGTTTTTAGGAACGACGGGGCGGGGGAGAGGGAGGTGAGGGTTGGCGTGGACGTGGCAACGGGCGAGACGCCCGTTGTCCCAGTTGCGGGCGAGACGCCCGCCACCCCGACAATGTGCGAGACGCCCGCCACCCCGACAATGTGCGAGACGCCCGCCACCCCGACAATGTGCGAGACGCCCGCCACCCCGACAATGTGCGAGGCACCAGTTGGCCAAGTGAAATCATTTGCTTATGTGGTGCCGTGTGGGGTGTCGACTGGTGAGTTTACAGTGGTGTTGGGGCCGGATGCTCCGAAGTGGAGCGAGTTCAATCCAGTGCTGCATAGGCTCACAGTCAAGGCGGGTGAGGCGTCGGCTACGGTGAAGTTCGGTCTGCGCGACTTCCGCACGAAGGGCACGCAGTTCACGCTCAACGGACGTCCCATGTTCCTGCGCGGGCGGCATGATGCCTGCGTGTGGCCGCTCACGGGCGCGGCGCCGATGGAGGTTGAGCCGTGGAGAAAGTACTTCGCGACGCTGAAGGAGTACGGACTCAACCATGTGCGGTTCCACTCGTGGTGTCCGCCCGAAGCGGCGTTCGAGGCCGCCGACGAGGCGGGATTCATCATGCTGCCTGAGTTCGGCGTGTTCGGCGGCAATTTCGCGGGGGACGCGAGACTGCGCGCCTACTGTCTCGCCGAGTCGAAGCGGATCATCGATGCCTACGGCAACCATCCGTCGTTCGCGATGTTCACGCTCGGCAACGAGTGCAGGGGTGGGAGAAAGGAGCGCGCAGAGATCGTGCGCGCGCTGCGGGCGCACGACCCGAGGCCGCTCTACGCCATCGCGACGAACGGCGACTGGAACGCCCCGCAGCTGTGCGAGGAGGACGACTTCTGGGCGACGTTCAGGAGCTGCGACGGCGCAGAGGGCAACGCGCGCGGATCGTACGCGCACTGCAACGCGCCGCTCGGCGCGGTACAGCTTCCGGGCGGCGGAACAATGCGCGACTTCTCGTCCGCCGTACGCCATTCGCCGATCCCCGTCATCGGACACGAGACCGGCCAGTTCCAGGCGTACCCCGACTACACGGAGATTCCCAAGTACACCGGCGTCCTGAAGCCGATCAACCTCGAGATATTCAAGGCGCGGCTTGAAAAGGCTGGTCTGGGAAAGTATGCGGCTGACTTCTGCCGCGCATCCGGGAGGTTGATGGCGATCAACTACCGCGAGGAGATGGAGGAGGCGTTCAGAACCCCTGGCTTCGGCGGCTTCCAGCTCCTCGACCTCCAGGACTTCCCCGGGCAGGGAACGGCCCTCGTCGGCGTGCTGAACGCCTTCATGGAGTCCAAGGGATTCATCACGCCGGAGAAGTGGCGCATGTCCTGCTCGCCCACCGTGCTGCTTGCGCGGTTCCCGCGGTACACGTACGTCAGCGGGGAAAAATTCGTTGCCGACGTCCAGATCGCGCACTACGGCCAGGAGGATGTCCTGACGGGCGACCTCGAATGGAGCATCGAGCCAATCGGCAGAACGGGTATCCCGCCCATCGTGCGCAAAGTGGTGGCTAGTGGGAAAACAGTCATTCCGCCCGTTCACGTGGGCGAGGTGAAATCCGTCGGCAGGATTGAGGTGGCGTTGCCGCGCCTTACGCAAGCAAGGTGGTTTGAACTTCGTCTGTCTTTCGCGGATGGTAAGATGCAAAACTCTTATCCGCTGTGGGTTTATCCTGAGTGTGATGACGTCGTGCCCGATGGCGTGGAAATCGTGCGCGATCTTGAAAGTGCCGACAAGGCACTCGCGGAGGAGCGCACCGCGCTCTGCATCCTCGACAAGGCAAAGGCACCGAAGAATTCCGTGCCGGGCTTTTTCACGACCGACTTCTGGAACTGGGAGATGTTCAACGGCCCTGCACGGAAGAGGAAAGTCATTGCCCCCGGCACGTTGGGTCTGCTCGTGAAGAGGGAACATCCCGCGCTCGCCGGATTCCCGACATCCTTCCATTCCGACTACCAGTGGCGCGAGTTGATCTTCAACGGCGTGAACGTGGTGCTGGACGGCGACAAGGAAACCGACGTGATCGTGCGCGGCATCGACAACATCACGCGCAACCAGAACCTCGGTGTGATCTGGGAGAAGAGGCGCGGGAAGGGGCGTGCTCTCTATTGCTCTCTCGACCTCGAGGCGGCGAAAGATCTCCCAGAAGCCCGCGCGCTGCGCCGCTCGCTTCTGGACTACCTTGCCGCCACGAGCGGGAAAAATCCATAAAAGACGCCATTTAACCCGGCACCGTTCCGTTTGGATATGGTATAATACGCCGCGTGGTCAAAATCTGCGAAGAAGAGAAGAAAAGAGATGGGCGAGAAACTATTTGAAGTTGAAGATCTGCACGTCACGTACCGTAGGCCTGGAGAAAAGGCCGTAGAGGCGGTGCGCGGGGTGTCCTTTGATTTGCACGCCGGCGAGACGCTCGGCATCGTGGGCGAGTCCGGCAGCGGTAAGTCTACCATAGCCAAGACCCTCATGCTACTCCAGCCTTCGTCTGGCGGCGTGGCGCGTTTTCGCGGGAAGGATATCGCGACCTTCACCTCCGACGAGCGTCGGCAGTACCGGCGCGACGTGCAGATGGTGTTCCAGGACGCGGTTGGTTCCCTCAACCCACGTATGACCATCCGTCAGGCGCTGAATGAGATTCTAGAAAAATCCTTGGGTGGGGCTCGGGGCGGGCAGAGCTCCCAGTCGGCGTCCCAAACCCCTGAATCTCTCCTCGACACCGTGGGCCTCTCCAAGGCCGTGCTGGACCAGTATCCGCGCGAGCTCTCCGGCGGACAGTGCCAGCGCGCGAGCTTCGCGCGAGCGCTCGCCGTGAACCCGAAGGTGCTTGTGGCGGACGAACCGGTGTCGGCACTTGATGTTTCCGTGCAGGCGCGCATCCTCAACCTCATGCGCGACCTGCGGCGCGAACTTGGGCTTGCCATCCTGCTCATCGCGCACGACCTATCGGTGGTGCGCAACGTGTGCGACAGGGTGTGCGTGATGCACCTCGGTCTGTTCGAGGACACGGGGCCGGCCGAGGATGTGTTCGACCATCCGCAGTCGGACTATACGAAGAACCTTCTCGCGGCGGTGCCGGACGTGCAGCGTTCGCTTGCGGCTAGAGCGCAGCAGTGATGGCGGCGAGGAGGTCCGCGTAGGATTCGTACGCGGTCACGTCTGGATTGGCGGCCTTTATCGCGTCGGTGCTGCGGAACAGGAATCCGGCCTTGCTGGCGCGGATCATCGCGATGTCGTTGAAGCTGTCACCGCTTGCTATCGTATCGAATCCGATTGACTGCAGTGCGCGCACCGTGGCGAGCTTGCCATTCTGCACGCGCTGCTTGTATCCCGTTATCGAGCCGTCAGGCGCCACTTCGAGCGTGTTGCAGAAGAGCGTGGGCCAGCCGAGTTTCTCCATGAGCGGCGTGGCAAACTGTTCGAACGTGTCGCTGATCAGGATCACCTGCGTGCGGGAACGGAGCGCGTCGAGGAACTCGCGCGCGCCGGGAAGCGGGTCGATCATGGCGATGACCTTCTGGATTTCCCTGAGGCCGAGACCATGCTCTTTCAGGATCTCGATACGGCGAAGCATGAGCTTGTTGTAGTCGGGTTCGTCGCGCGTCGTGCGCCGCAGCTCCGGGATGCCGCTTGCGTCGGCGAAGGCAATCCAGATCTCCGGAAGGAGAACCCCCTCTACATCTAGGCAGACAATGTTCATTTTCCCTTTTCTCTTCAGTTTGTGGTTTTGCTCGGCGTTGGGGCGTGCGTGGCTCGCCGTTCAACTTCTGAGGCGATACCGTCGGCTACGTCCTGCGCCGTAAACGAGAATTCCTTTTCAAGCTCGGCGACGGTTCCGTGTCCCACGAAACCGTCTGGCCAGCCGAACCGCGCATCCGCGCCGATCGCCTCGCCGAACCCGCCGGCAACCGCGCCGTTTTCAAGCGAGGCTACGAACGCACCCGCAGCGCGCTGGTGCGCGAGCAGTTCCGCGTCGAAAGGCTTGACGAACCGTGCGTCCACCACTCCCGCTGCGACGCCTCTCGCGCCGAGAAGCTCTGCAGCCGCAAGCGCCTTTGGAACCTGGTCACCTAGCGCCCACAACTGCACGTGCGCTTCCGGCGCGGAAATCTGATGTGCCTTGCCCCAGGCGAGCGGACACGGCGAGGGCGGAACATCCGTCGGCGCACCACGCGGCCAACGGATTGCGACAGGTCCGCCGTAGGCGAACGCAGCGGCGAGCATTTCGCCGAGCGATGCGGCGTCGCGTGGCTGGAGTACGGACATGTTCGGCAGGCACCGCAGCATGGGGATGTCGAACATCCCGTGGTGCGTGCGCCCGTCCGCGCCTACGCAGCCAGCCCGGTCTACGGCGAACACCACCGGCAGGTTCATGATGCACACGTCGTGCATGATCTGGTCGAACGCCCTCTGGAGGAAAGTTGAGTAGATGGCGACCACCGGCTTCTCTCCGGCCTTCGCGAGGCCAGCCGCGAACGTGACGGCACACGACTCGCTGATGCCCACGTCGTAGAAGCGTGTGGGGAATTCGCGCGCGAAGTTCACGAGTCCGGTGCCGTCCTTCATAGCTGCAACCACTGCGCACACGCGTTCGTCGCGCCGCGCTTCCTCGGTGAGTGCCGTGCTGAAGATCTCGCTCCATCCCGTCTTCTTCGGGGCGGACGGAGCCGCGTCGGGGTTCGCGATGTCGAACGGCCCCACCCCGTGCCAGCGCGACGGGTCGGACTCGGCGGGGGCAAAGCCCTTGCCTTTTTCCGTAATTACGTGTACGACCACGCCACGCTTGTATTCCTTTGCCACGGTCAGGGCGTCCTTGAGCGCGTTTGTGTCGTGTCCATCCACTGGCCCGACGTAGCGCAGGCCGAACTGCTCGAAGAACGTGTTGCCGAGCCAGATGGATTTTATCATCTGCTCGAGTCTGTGGTACGCTCCACGGAGGAAGGTTAGCTTAAGGCGGTGCCCCATCGCCTCCGCAGCGGCCTTCACGCGGTTGTAGCGTACGTTCGAGATGAGCCGGCCGAGGAATTTCGTCATCGCTCCGCGGCTGGGCGATATCGCCATCGCGTTGTCGTTCACTACGAGGATGAGCTTCTTCGTGACGGTTGCGCAGTTGTTCAGGGCCTCCAGCGTCTCCCCGTTTGCAAGCGAGGCATCCCCTACCACCGCGACGATGTGTTCGTCACTGTTCCGGGCGTCGCGTGCCGCAGCCATGCCAAGTGCGGCCGCGAGCGCATTGCCGGCGTGTCCCGCAACGAAGGCATCCGCCGCGCTCTCGTCTGGATTCACGAAAGGCGACTCCCCGCCGAACTGACGCAGCGTGGAGAAGGGTCTGCGCCGTTTCGTGAGCAGTTTCCAGGCGTAGGACTGGTGTCCGACATCCCAGAGAATGCGGTCGCGCTCCGGGTCGAACACGTCTACGAGCGCGCACGCGAGCTCCACGGCGCCGAGGGAGGACGCGAGGTGCCCGCCGTTCTTCGACACTACCTCGATGATCTCTTTGCGCAGGGCGTCAGGAGTGGGGCGCTCGCTCATGCGTGGCCTCCCTTACGGCGGTCGCGCGCGGCGTATGCTGCGAGGGCCGCGTCGAAGTCCTCGCGCGAGAAGTCGGGCCACAGCGTGTCCGTGAAATAGAACTCTGAATAGGCGCACTCCCAGAGGAGGAAGTTTGAGATCCGCTGTTCGCCGCTCGTGCGGATGATGAGGTCGGGGTCTGGCAGGTCCGGCGCGTAGAGCCTGTTGCCCACAAGCGCCTCGTCCACATCTTCGGGGCGGATTTGCCCTGCGGCGGCTTCCGCCACCAGCTTGCGCGCCGCGTCCACGATCTCCGCGCGCCCGCCGTATGATACGGCAAGCACGAGTTGCTGCTCGAAGGAAGCGGTCTTCTCCTCAACCCGCGCGATGCTTGCGGCGAGCGCTGGGGGAAGGTCGCTGCGGCGACCGATCACGCGGAATCGCACGCCCTCGCGCATGAGCTTGCGCGTCTTCAGTCGGATGAAGGTGGAGAAAAGCTTCATGAGGCCGTTCACTTCCTCGGCCGGACGCCTCCAGTTCTCGGTGGAGAACGCATACACGGTGAGAATCTTCACGCCGGCGTCCCTGCACCAGCCGAGCATGCGCTCAAGGGCGTCAACTCCGGCGCGGTGTCCGGCGAGACGCTTCTTGCCGCGCGCGAGCGCCCAGCGTCCGTTGCCGTCCATGATCACGGCCACGTGGTTTGGGATTTTTGTGGTCATCTAACTCCCCCTATTTGCGCCGGGAATACCTTTTCACCGCCTGCGGCAAACCGCCGCAGACGTTTGGCAACGCTGAGTCTCTCGTCTAGTATTCGCATGAGCGCTTAATAGTTTACCATTTTTTTCCGCTGTCGGCAAAGTGAGCGGAACGCGACTGCACGGAATTGACAACGAAAATCAAATTGATATAATGCTTTTTCGTCAACCAAATCAGGAAATAGACATGGCTACAAGAATAGCTTCATTCAACAAAGTGATGGCGTTTCGCCTTGTGATGGCGGCGGTAATGTGCGCCGCCGCAACATGCGTGGCCGCGACAAGCGCGGCCCTCCCGCGAGTGGGGTCACGGTCGGTCGGCCCGCGCACCACGCCTGAGGAGTTCTTCACAAAACACCTTGATACGTCCATTCCCGCGCTGTCGTCCATTCCCGCGAAGATGGCCGCCGGCGACCTCGCCGGCGCGGAGAAGGTGTTTGCGGACCACGTGCGCGCCACGCTGCGGCACGACGTGCTCAACGCTGACTGGATCGGGCGGAAGTACACTGGCAAGGAACGGCGCGGGCTCAAGCGTCGGGCCGAGGAGATCATGGACTACAAACTCTCCTCCTGCGGCATGCCGCACCACTTCGCCGACCACAAGGTGGACTGGGAGAGCAATCCCACGTTCAACAAGTACAAAGAATGGACGTGGCAGCTCTCGCGCCACCCGTTCTGGAGTACGCTCGCCGAATACTACACCGCCACCGGCGACGAGAGGGCTGTCACCGTGTGGGTCGACATGATATCCAGTTGGTTCGACCAGGCGCTCGTGCCGCTGAAGGCCAGCCCCGGTGCCACGCATTGCTGGCGCACGATCGAGGCGGGCATCCGCATGAGCGGCTGGAGCCGCCAGATAGCAGCCTTCGCTAAGTCGCCGCAGGTGACGGACGAGTTCCTTACGCGCTACTTCATCTCCATTTGGGAACACGGGTGGCGTCTGCGTAACAACTCCACACGCGGAAACTGGCTGCTCATGGAGTTGCACGGTCTCCTGCGCATCTCGCTCCTCTATCCGTTCCTGAACGACGCGCCGGAGTGGAAGGCGTACGCGCTCAAGATCCTGCAGGAGGAGTTTACGCGCCAAGTCTATCCAGACGGCTTCCAATACGAACTTTCCACCGGCTACCACGGTGTGGTCGTCTCCAACTACAAGGCCATCTCCGACCTTTACGAACTGCTCGGGCTCAAGCGTCCGGAGTTCATCCGCAAGGGACTTGAGAAGATGTTCGAGATGTATGTACGCCTTGCGACGCCGGAAGGGGGCACTCCGTCCCTCAACGATGGCTCGAACGCCCCCGTTGCGCGCTGGTGCCGCATGGCGTCGCGGTTCTACCCCGAACGCGCCGACTTCCGCTGGTTTGCGACGGGCGGCAGGGAGGGCGCACCGCCGGACTATCTCTCCACCGTGTTCCCGTGGGCCGGCGCGGTGGTGTTCCGATCGTCATGGGCGAAGGACGCCGTGTGGGGCTACATGGACGCTTCGCCGTTCGGGCGCGGACACCAGCACGAGGACAAGCTCAACTTCCTCCTCAACGCCTACGGCAAGGTGATGCTCACCGAGGGCGGCAACTACATGTACGACAGCTCCGAGTGCCGGAAGTACGTACTCTCCACGCGCGCGCACAACACCATACGCATCGACGGCCTCGAGCAGAACCGCCGTCGTACCTATCGCTGGAAGGACGCGGACATCAACGTCAAGGCCGACGTTGAGTTCTCCACCTCGCCCGCGCGCGACGTTGCGCGTTCCGTCTACAAGGACGGCTATGGCCCGCAGCAGGAACTTGTGGTCCACCACCGCACCGTGCTCTTCCTGAAAGAGGAGCCGGGGCTTGCGCCGTTCTTCGTCGTCATCGACCGCCTTGCGGCGCCGGATGACCGTCCGCATACGTTTGAGATTATGTGGCACCTTGAGGAATGCAAGCTGGCAATTGACGGACAGACCTTCACGGGCGACTTCGGGGACGGTATCGGGCTTGCTGCCGCGACGAGCGACGCGGTGGCGAAGATCACGGACATGAAAGGCCAGCACAAGCCGTATTTCCAGGGTTGGATGCCCATCTGGGTAGGCGGACCGCACGAACACCGTCCGATTCCCACGCCCGTCGTTCAGGGCACGTTCACCGGTGCGAAGCGCATAGTGACCGTACTCTATCCCTATCGTAAAGGCAAGAACATGCTGAGTGGCGTCAAGGCCGATACCGACCAGCAGTCATCCTCCTTCACGCTCATGCTCACCGATGGTACGGAGAGAATCATCAGAAACTCCCAGTAGCGAAGGCAACTAAGAGAATTCACAATGAAGTTATAGGCGAGAGACAAGAGATAGTAGGAGACCAAATCATGCCAGGCAAACCGAAAATATCTGGATCGGTGGTGGCGGGTTTCCCGTCGCCGGCCGAACAGTATCTGGAGCCGCCGCTTGACCTGAACGAACTTCTCGTGAAGCGTCCGGCAGCAACGTTTTTCGTTCGCGTCCAGGGCGATTCTATGATTGGCGCGGGCATCAACGACGGCGACCTGCTTGTCGTAGATCGCTCCCTCCGCCCGGCTTCTGGCGATGTTATCATCGCCAGCGTTGACGGTGATTTTACGGTCAAAACCTACCGCCGTGACAAGGACGGCGTCCGGCTCGAACCGGCAAATCCCAACTATCCCGTCATTCGCCTCAACCCTGGACAGGAACTCGACTACTTCGGCAAGGTGACGGCCTGCATACACAGATTCGCTGGGAAAAAATGATTGGATTGGTGGACGGCAACAACTTCTTCGTGTCCTGCGAGCGCGTGTTCGACCGCCGCCTCGTGGGACGGCCGGTGGCCGTCCTCTCCAACAACGACGGCTGCTGCGTCTCGCGCTCAAACGAGTTCAAGGCGCTCGGCATCCCGATGGGTACGCCCTACTTCCAGCTGAAGGACCGCGAGGCTGCGGGCGAGCTGTTCTTTCGTTCGTCCAACTACGAGCTGTACGGCGATATGTCGCGGCGCATCATTTCGATCCTGCGCGAGGAGGCCGTGGAAGTAGAGCAGTATTCCATCGACGAGGCGTTTATCTTCCCGCCCACGACCGCCGCTGCAGACTACGCCGCCTACGGTCGCCGCCTACGCGCCAAGATCTTCCGCTGGGTCGGCATCCCGTGCGGAATCGGCTTCGCGCCCACGAAGACGCTCGCGAAAATCGCGAACCACATCGGCAAGAAGAAACCCGATGGCGTGTTCCTCATGCCAGACGATCCGACGGACATCCTCGCCGCCCTGCCCGTGCAGGAGGTGTGGGGCGTGGGGCGTCGTCTGCCCGCGAAGCTCCACGCCGTGCGGATCATCACCGCCCAGCAGCTCCGCGACGCCGACGACGACACGATCCGCTCCGTCGGCGGCGTGACGCTCCTGCGCACGGCGATGGAGCTGCGCGGCATCCCGTGCCACGAGGAACGTGACTACGATGCGGATCCGGATTCGATTTCCTGCTCGCGCTCGTTCGGCGAGCCGGTCACCTCGGCGGAGGCGCTTGCGGAGTCCCTCGCCGCCTACACCGCGCAGGCAGCCGCCAAACTCCGCCGACACGGTCTTCTCGCGGCGGGGTGCAACATCTACGCACAGGTCTTCGCCTCGTGCGGAGGAGGCGATTTTCTGGGGCGCACAGTCGTGTTCCCCGCGCCTACGGACGCGACGAACGAGATGCTACGCGCCATCCGCGAGGAGGTGGACGCGCTCTACGTCGCGGGGACGCGCTACCGCAAGACGGGCATCGTGTTCTTCGGCCTTGAAAAGCCCGGCACGGCCCACCAGATGGATTTATTCGAAGATTCCCGTTCCCCATTCCCCGTTCCCCGTTCCCCATCACGCCTGTACGCCGCCGTGGACGCCCTCAACGCCCGCTACGGCAAGGGCAAGGTGTTCTCCGCCGCCCAGGGGCTGGGCGCGAAGTCGTGGCACATGAAGCGGCAGAAGCTTTCCCGCCGCCCAACGACGCGCTGGGACGAGCTGATGACAGTGAGATAGGCGCGGCGCAGGACGACCGTTCCACTCATGCGCGGATGGCATCGACGAGAGCGGAGGCTGCAGGGGAGAGCGCGGCGTTCTTGCGCCAGGCGAGATAGACGTCGCTGACGAGCGCGGGCGCGAACGGGCGGAACACGACGCGCTCGGCGAACTCCTGCGGGATCATCCCGTCGATGCAGACCGCCGCGCCGAGTCCCGACTCGACGAAAACGGCCGCGTTGTAGATGAGGTTGTAGTTGGCGACCACATCCAGCTTCCCGAACGGACAGCCGAACCATCCGGCGAGAAACTCCTTTACCATGGCCTGACGCGAACAGATGAGCGGAATTCCTCTCGCGTCCTTAGGCGAGATGCGCTTCTTCGCGGCGAGCGGCAAATCCTTTCTGACGGCAAGCCCCCAATGGTGCGCGTAGGGGAGAGTCAGGTAGTCGAAGCCGTCGTAGCGTCCGGGGCCGACCAGCACGCCAAGGTCGAAGGTCCCCTCGCGCAGATGGGCGACGATGTCCTCGCCGTTGCCTGATGAGACGGAGAAGCAAAGTTTCGGGTTCGCGCGGTGAAGTTCTTCTGCGGCGCGGGCCACGAAGCGGAACGCAGGCGTCTCGCCCGCGCCGATGGAGACCGTGCCGACGATTTCGTCCGTGTCAGACGCCTTGATCTCGGCCTCCACCCGCTCGGCAAGGTCCACGAGGTCGTCGGCGCGCTGCCTGAGTGCCAAGCCTTTCTCGGTCAGCGTGATTCCGCGTGCGTTGCGTTCGAGGAGCTTGTGCCCGAGTTCGTCCTCCAGCGCGGCGAGCTGCGTGGAGAGCGCGGGCTGCGAAACGTGCAGCCGTTCGGCAGCGCGGGTGATGTTCCCCTCGTCTGCCACGGCGAGAAAGTATCTGAGTATCCGTAAGTCCATACCGCATAATATACCACATTCAGGCATAAGTGTAAATTATGGAGTTTGATAAAAAATCCGTATTTGTTATTTCACTCAGAACAGTTTATACTATCTGAGTTTTCTTTTTCGCCTCAATAGGTCAACGACAAACAAGGAGAATGAAGATGATGAAAGAACTTGCGATAGCGGCCCTGGCCGTTGGTGGAGTCTGCGTTGCGGACGCGACAAGCGCGTCCCTCCCGCTCACGATCGAGTGGGACAAGACGTTCCCGAAGTCCGACAAGGTGGAACACGCAAAGGTGACGTTCAAGAACCGCTTCGGCATCACGCTGGCTGCCGACGTGTACAAGCCGAAGGTAGGGAATGAAAAGTTTGCGGCGATTGCGGTTTCGGGTCCATTCGGTGCGGTGAAGGAGCAATCGAGCGGCCTCTATGCGCAGACGCTCGCGGAGCGTGGCTTCCTGACGATCGCGTTCGATCCTTCCTTCACGGGCGAGTCGAGCGGCACGCCGCGTTACGTCGCTTCGCCGGACATCAACACGGAAGACTTCCAGGCGGCGGTGGACTATCTCATCTCGCGCGATGACGTTGACGCCGACAAGATAGGCATCCTCGGCATCTGCGGATGGGGCGGCCTCGCCATCAACGCGGCGGCGGTCGATACCCGCGTCAAGGCGACGGTGGCCTCGACGATGTACGACATGACGCGGGTGACGGCGAATGGCTACTTCGACAAGGAGGACAGCGCGGCGGCGCGCAAGGCGAAGAAGGAGGCGATGAACGCCCAGCGCATCAAGGACTTCAAGTCCGGAACATACGAGCTTGGCGGCGGCGTGGTCGATCCGCTCCCTGCCGACGCTCCGCAGTTCGTGAAAGACTACTACGCTTACTACAAGACGCCGCGCGGTTACCATGCGCGTTCGCTCAACTCGAACGGCGGATGGAACAAGACGTCCTTCCTCTCGTTCATCAACGCGAAGCTTCTCGCCTACGCGGGCGAGATCGAGAGCGCGGTGATGGTGTTGCACGGCGAAAAGGCGCACAGCCGCTATTTCGGCGAGACCGCCTTCAAGATGCTCAAGGGCGGGAACAAGGAACTTGTCATCGTTCCCGGCGCGTCGCACTGCGATCTCTACGACGGTGGCGGGAAGGGCGCGATTCCCTTCGACCGCATCGAGGCGTTTTATAGAAATCATCTGAAATAGGGGTCAATTATTATCTCACGCAGAGGTGCAGAGAGACCGAGAGCGCAGAGTAATGATTAAGATGTGTGTGGCAAAAACCTCTGCATACTCTGCCTCTCCGCGCCTCTGCGTGAAATATTCAAACTTGAGGAATGAGATATGACAGTCGAAGAATTCAGAAAGACGATGGACGAGACGGAGTACATTCCCGCTGGGAGTGCGCTTCATCAGGCGTTTCACACATTCTCCCAGGAGGCGCTGAAGATTACTGCGGAGCTGAACAGCGCGTACCATGCGCCCGAGGAAGTGCGTGCGCTCATGTCGCGGCTGACGGCGAGCGAGATCGACGAGTCGTTCGGACTGTTCCCGCCGTTCCACACGGACTGCGGAAAGAACACGAAGATCGGCAAGCGCGTGTTTATCAATGCGGGCTGCCAGTTCCAGGATCAGGGAGGTATTGAAATCGGCGACGACGTGCTTGTTGGTCCGCAGACGATCATCGCGACGCTCAACCACGATCCCGATCCCGATAAGCGCGGCGGTATGATACCCAAGCCGGTCAAAATCGGGAACAAGGTGTGGCTGGGCGCACGGGTGACGATCTGCCCCGGCGTGACAATTGGAGAAGGTGCGATCGTCGGTGCGGGCGCGGTCGTGACGAAGGACGTGCCGCCGCGCACGGTCGTCGCCGGCGTTCCTGCCCGCATCATAAAGGAATTGTAACCAAGTGACGATTGGCAGTCGGACAAAAAAAACTGACTCGGAGTCATTGACTTGCGGTCGGTGATGTGATACAATGCTTGTCGTCTTTCATCCCAGAGGAGGTTATCGAATGACAAAGCGGCAGGAAAACGCGCAGGAAACGCGCCGGAGAATATACACCACGGCGTGTTCCCTCATTGAGAAGAAAGGTTTTGCCAACGTGTCTGTCGAGGACATCACTCGAGCCTGCGGCGTGGCGAAAGGCACCTTCTACGTATATTTCAAGCGCAAGGAGGAAATCATCTTCGAATGCTGCAAGGAGTGGTTCAGCGACGTGGACCGCAAGGCGCGCGAGCACAAGGGCACGATCGTCGAGAAACTCTCCTTCTACTTCAAGGGGTTCATGGAGGGCGTGACGTGCGGCGGTGTGGAGTTGTGCCGCCAGTGGGTGCGCGAGGTGATCAACCCGGCGGACTCCCCGGGGGAGATGTGCGGCGGCAAGTACGCGTACGATCACAGGCACCTGACGGATTTCCTCAACGACGCGGTGAAGGACGGCTTGCTGAAGAAGTCGACGCCCGTAGATGCGCTCGTGCATCTTTTCATGAGCGAGCTCTACGGCATGATGACGTGCTGGTGCATGAGCGACACGAAGTTCGATCCGGGGAAGTGGGTCGGGCGCTTCGCGAAGCTCCAGCTGCCAAACCTCCTCGCGCCGTATGTTAAGACTCACGCCTCTGCGTGAGATAAAACTTACCTACAAAACAAGACCAAGAAAGGAAAACGAAAATGAACAGGAAAGAATTCATCAAGAACATCGGCGCGGCTGCGGGCATTGCGGCGCTCGGACTGGGCTGCTCGAAAGAGGCGGAGGCAAGTGGAACGGCCGACACAAACAAGGTAGCCGTATCCGCCGGCAAAATGGCCGTTGTGTACTTCTCGTGGAGCCCTGATGGCAACACGCGCTTCGCGGCGACGACCATCGCGAAGAAGGCCGGCGCGGCGCTCTTCGAGATCAAGGCCGAGACGCCCTACAACAGCGACTTCAACAAGTGCTGCGACGAGGCGAAGCCGGAATGCTACGGCAAGAAGCTCCGCTCGATCAAGCCGATTGAGGGACTCGACCTCGCGAAATACGACGTCGTGTTCGTTGGCACGCCTGACTGGTGGGGCACGATGGCGCCGCCCGTTCGCACGTGGGTGACGCAGAACAAAGA
The DNA here is from genome assembly GCA_902802945.1 of uncultured bacterium. Taxonomy (GTDB): domain Bacteria; phylum Verrucomicrobiota; class Kiritimatiellia; order RFP12; family UBA1067; genus RUG572. Next base: position 17,855 of record CADCOC010000023.1, read on the forward strand.
CGCGCTGAAGGGCAAGACCGTCTGCATCTTCCAGACACACGGCGGTGGCGGAATGGAGCGCGTGGGCAAGGAGTTTGCTGAGGTGATTGGTGACGCGGCGAAAGTCCTGCCGCCCAAGGCGTTCCCGGGATCGTCCATCAAGTCCGCCACAAAGGCGCTTGAGGCGTTCGTCACGGATCGTCTCGCGGTGAAGTGAATCACGCGGAGGGAAACAAGAAAATGAACAGGAAAGAATTCATCAAGATAATGGGCGCGGTCGCAACTGCGGCGGCGCTCGGCAACATCGGTTTCGCCGAGGAAGGAAAGAAGAAAATGAGCAAGAGCATCGTCGTCTACTTCTCGCACACGGGCGAGAACTACTCGGTTGGCGTCATCACGGTGGGCAACACCGCGAAGGTCGCGAAGGAGATCGCCGCGCAGACGGGCGCGGAGACCTGGGAGATCAAGGAGAAGAACCCCTATCCCGAGAAGTACACGCCGTGCATCGAAGTCGCAAAGAAGGAAATGCAGGCGAAGGCGCGCCCGGAGTTCGTCGGCGAGGTGCCTGATCTCTCGGCGTACGACACCATCTACCTCGGCTACCCGAACTGGTGGGCCGATGCTCCGATGGTCGTCTATTCGTTCCTCGACAAGGCCAAGATCGACGGCAAGACGATTCTTCCGTTCTGCACGCACGAGGGGTCCGGACTCGGCTCGACGGCGCGCAAGCTGGCGGTGGCGTATCCGAAGGCGAAGGTGGAGCTCAAGGGGCTTGCGCTCTACGGACACGTCGCGCAGAACGAACCGGAAGCGGTGAAGAGCGCCGTCGCCAAGTGGCTCAAGCAGCTCGGCAGGTGATCTGCAGTAACTTAGGGCGACGCACTGATTTTTAAGAAGCCAATGGAGAAAACGAAAATGAGCAAACTCACAATCATCGCGGCGGTTGCCGCTCCGCTCGCCGCGATTGCGGGCACCCTTGAAGTGCCATCCGTGAAATTCGCCGATGGCATCGCAATGCCGCGTTTCGGCATCGGCACCTACGCGCAGGGCTCCAACGAAATCTGCTCGAACAGCGTCTCCATCGCGCTCAAGGCAGGCTACCGCCACATCGACACGGCACATGCCTACAACGACGAGCGCGGCGTCGGCGCGGCGATAAAGGCTAGCGGAATCCCGCGGAAGGAGATTTGGGTCGCGAGCAAGCTGTGGCCGTCCGAATACGGCGAAGGAAAAACGGCGGGAGACAACCGCGCGAACGAAAGGAAACGCCAATGAAAGTAGTATTGATAAACGGAAGTCCGCGCGCCAACGGCAACACGGCCCGGGCGCTGAAGGAAGTTGCCGGCACGCTTGGCGCTGAAGGCATCGAAACCGAGACGGTCTGGACAGGCAACAAGCCCGTCCGCGGATGCGTTGCCTGCTATCAGTGCAAGGCAAAGAACCTCGGCAAGTGCGTATTCAATGACGATGCGGCAAACGGCATCATAGAGAAGCTGAAGGAGGCGGACGGAATCGTCGTCGGCTCGCCGGTCTACTACGGGCAGCCGGCGGGCGCGTTCCTTGCGCTTTGGCAGCGCATCTGCTTCGCGGGCACCGAGTTCGTCAAGGCGAAGCCCGCCGCGTCCGTCGCGGTTTGCCGCCGCGGAGGATCGACTGCGGCGTACCAGTGCATGAACATGCCGTTCGAGATGCTGAGCTGTCCCGTCGTCACGTCGCAGTACTGGAACGTGACTTTCGGACGCGAGGAGGGCGAGTGCGAACGCGACACCGAAGGAATGCAGACGATGCGTACGCTCGGGCGCAACATGGCCTGGCTCCTCAAGAACCTCAAGCGTGGCGACGCAATCCCCCGCTCCGCCGACGAACCTTGGCAGCCGATGCACTTCATACGCTGAATCGCCGGCAATGACAAGGAGAAAGCATGAACAAACTTATAACAGGAGGAATCGCAATGGCGATGGCAATCACGGCAAATGCCGCCGAGCTGACGGCAAAGGAAAGCGCGATCGTCGACATCGGCGCGTGGACGGCGCGCGGCGAGCAGGACAAGCTCGGCGCGGCGTTCAAGGCGGGCTTCGACGCGGGGCTTACGCTGAACGAGGCGAAGGAACTCGTCGGACAGCTCTACGCCTACTGCGGCTTCCCGCGAGCGCTCAATGCGGCGGGAACGTTGATGAAGGTCGCGGACGAGGCCAAGCCTGCGGAAGGCACCGCGGCAAATATGCCGCGCGGCTCGCTCGGGGAAAGGGCGCTGCCGGTCGGAACAGCCAACCAGACGAAGCTCTGCGGCGGACCTGTCAAGGGCGCGCTATTCGACTTCCATCCGCAGCTCGACGAATACCTCAAGACGCATCTCTTCGGCGACGTCTTCGCGCGCGACAACATCGACTGGCGGACGCGTGAGATCGTCACGATTGCCGCGCTCGCGGCGCGCCCTGAGACGGCGCCGCAGATGAAGGCGCACATCGCGATTGGCAAGGTGAACGGCGTCACCGACGCGCAGGCGAAAGCGATCGTGCGGCACGTGCAGGTGGCCGCGACAAGCGCGGCCCTCCCGGCTGACTGGTCTCCGATTCCCGTGGGCGAGCCGAACACGGCTTATGCTAAGTACTTTATCGGCAACAGCTATCTCCACAAGCTTACGCTCGACCAGGTGCCGGCGTTCGGCGTCACGTTCGAGCCGGGCTGCCGCAACAACTGGCACATCCACCATGCGAAGACGGGCGGCGGGCAGATGCTCATCGTCACGGCGGGCGAGGGTTATTACCAGGAATGGGGCAAGCCGGCGCGGCGTCTGCGCAAGGGCGACACGGTGAACATTCCCGCGAACGTCAAGCACTGGCATGGCGCCGCGCCGGATTGTTGGTTCCAGCACATCGCGCTTGAGGTCCCCGGCACGGAGCAGTCGAACGAATGGTGCGAACCGGTGGATGACGCCGCCTACGCCGAGCAAGTAACGTCTCGACGTATGAATCTCTCGCGATACTGACTCTTCTCATCTGCTAATCCGTTTAAATTGTTAAGTGATTTTGCAGTGCGGAAATAGTATGGCACATTTGTAGCGCGTTCTCCTTACATGGGGGGCGCGTTAACCTCCTAGGGCACGAAGGATTTCGGCTTCCGACGTGATGCCTGCCTCGACCTTGGCGCGCGCGTCGTCTGCAATCGAGGTGGAAAGTCCCGTTTCGGGAGCGTACATCTCGAAGAGGCCGATACGCCCCCAGTAGCCGCGTCCGCCGCAGGCAACGCAGCCTTTCGGCTCCCAGCCGCGTACACCTTTCGTGCGGCACTCAGGACAAAGCCTGCGCACAAGCCGCTGCGCCACGGCGAGGCGGAGCGTGGCCGGCACCAGGTTCGGGTCAAGCCCCATGTCCACGAGCCGCGTGACGGTGGACTTCGCGTCGTTCGTGTGGAGTGTGGAGAGGACGAGGTGTCCCGTGAGTGCGGCCTTCACCGCCGCGTCGAGGGAGTCCGAATCGCGAATCTCGCCGATCATCACCACGTCGGGATCGTGGCGCAGCAGCGACTTCAGCGCCTTCGCAAAATTGACCTTGTCCGCGGAATCCACCTCCGCCTGCGCCACGCCCGGGATTTCGTACTCGATGGGGTCCTCCACCGTGATGATGTTGAGCGGCTCGCCTTTCATCAGTTCTTGGATGGCGGCGTAGAGCGTGGTCGTCTTGCCGCTGCCCGTGGGACCGGTGAGCAGCACTAGGCCGTGCGGACGCCGCAACACGGCCTCGAAGGCCGCGCGGTCGGAATCGGACATCCCAAGCTCCGCGATGCCGAGGCGTTTGCCGCCAGTCTCAAGAAGGCGTAGCGTCACGCGCTCTCCATGGCGCACTGGCAGCGTCGCCATGCGCACGTCGAGCGGCGAGGCGGCGAACGCGCCCGCGCCGCCCATCCGCCACGAGAATCCGCCGTCCTGTGGGGCGCGGCGTTCGGCGATGTCCAGGGAGGCGAGCACCTTCAGCCGGCTCGTCACCGCGTTCTGCATTGCGGCGGGGATGCGCAGAACTTCCTCCAGCGCGCCGTCGATGCGGAACCGGACGCGCACCGAGTCCGCCGCCGGGTCGAGATGCACGTCCGAGGCGTGCAGGAGCAGACCCGCGCGCAGGATGCGGTCGACAAGCTGCACGCTGTCTGTAAGCGACTCGGCGTGCGCGAGCAGTTCCTGTGCGCTCAGCATAGTCGCATCCTCCCCTTGAGAATGTCTGGGTTCTTCGAGAGGGCGAGGGCCGTGCGCTCGTCGACGCGTCCCGCCGCCAGCAGTTCCGCGAGCGACTGGTCGAGCGTCAACATGCCGGCGTTCCGTCCCGTCTCTATGACGGAATAGATTTGCGCCGTGCGTCCGGTGGCGATGAGGTTGGCACAGGCCGGCGTGTTGACAAGCAGTTCACATGCGGGATGGCGCGTGCCGTCTGGAGATGCCAGCAGGTGTTGCGCGAAGATGCCGCGCAGGACGAGCGCGAGCTGGTGGCGCGCGCTCGACTGCTCTTCGGCGGGAAAGACAGATACGAGCCGCTCGATCGCGCCGGCGCAGTCGCCTGCGTGGAGCGTGGTGAACACGAGGTGCCCTGTCTCGGCTGCACGCAGCGCGGTGCGGATTGTCGCCAGGTCGCGGATCTCGCCAACGAGTATCACGTCGGGGTCCTGGCGAAGCGCCTCTACGAGCGCGTCGTTGAAGCTGCGCGTGTCGCGTCCAACCTGCCGCTGGTTGATGATGCACTTGTCGGCCTGATGCACGTATTCGATCGGGTCCTCAATTGTGATGATGTGCCCCTGGCGTCGGTGGTTGATGCGGTCGACCATCGTGGCGAGCGTCGTGGATTTTCCGCTGCCGGTAGGTCCCGTCACGACAACCAGCCCGTCGTTCTCGTTGCAGAAGTCGGCAAGGCGCGGAGGCAACCCAAGTTCCCCAAAGGAACGGAAACGTGCGTCGAGCCGACGCAGGGCGATCGCGTGGCGGTCGTTAGATCGGTAGAGGTTGAAGCGGTAGCGCGAGCCTGACGGACTCGTCAAAGCGCCGTCGATCGTGCCGTCCCGCGCAAGCGTGAGGCGCACGCGCTCGGTGCCGTCAGGACATCCGATTGGCAACGTGTAAAGCCCCAGCTCCATCGTGAGCTCGTCGACCGTCTGCATGTCGAACGGCTTGAAATTGCCTTTCGGGACAAGTGCCCCGCGGATGCGGAAGCGAGGCGCAAGCCCCACCGAAATGTGCAGGTCGCTGGCATCGAACTCCTCGCACAGGTCGAGTAGCGTCTCCATAAGGGAACTCATCGTCATAGCCACACCTCCACCGTCCAGCGGTTCCGTTCTTCAGCCCGCATCACCACTCCGTCTGGTATGACGGCCATCTCTCTGTCGGAGATCGTGCCAAGCGCCTTGACGACGTCGGGGTAGCGTCCATCAATCGTGTAGGAGCGGTGCAGGGGCTCGGGACGCGCCCCAGTGGCCTTCAGCAGTTCTCCCGCCTTGCCTGTCTGAGTCCTGTCGCGGCTCTGCCCGTCGGTGGCCGCGCTGCCGACAACGGTCAGGCCCGCCTCGCGGAAAACCTGCAGCACGGCGCGTTCGCGCTCGGCCGCTCGTTCTTGCGCGTCGGCCTTCACTTTCGTCTGGGGCATCGGCTTTTTGCGCTCCGCTTCAAGTTCGGCCTTGGCCTCGGCAAGGGCCTTGTCGGCGCGGCACTTCTCCATCGGGAAGTCTTCCTCCTCGACGAGCGCCTCGTGGCGGCGCGACAGTTCGTCCATCTGCCTTCCGGCGTCTGCACGCCACAAGTACCAGTATGCGGCCAGTAGCGCCAACGGCACCGCCACGGCAAGGAACAGCTTGTCTTTTACGCGTATCTCAGTCATGGGTCAACTCACATTCGAATTCTGCCGTCAGGCCGGGCGTCCTCACGGCAATGGGACCGGGCATGAGGTGCCAGCCGAGTTTTGTTGCGGACTTCGTGAGCGCAACCTGCACGTCGGCAGCCGCTGCGGCCGTCACGGCAACGCCCTTGATGCGCAAGGCGGACGGTCCGCCGTCCAGGGTCATCAACACGGCGCGCTCGTCGTAGGCAACGGCAATCGCCTTCATGATCTCCGCGTATGCGGAGCGCGCGCGCGCGGCCTCGTCCTGCGCGCGCGCCGCAGTTTCGCGTCTTTCGCGCAGCGCCTGCGCTTCGGCGCGCGCGGCCGCCGTAGGCCTGCGGACCGCGTCGAGCTGCGCCTCCAGGTTCGCCTGTACGGCGACCTCCTTCCGCAGTGCGCCAAGACGCCGATGCGTGAAGAAGAAATCCACAGCCGCCAACACAAGTGCAAGCGCGCCCACCACAAGCAACGGAACGAGGAAGCGGGCGCCGCCGGTCGCGGAGCGGTTCTTCTTCCGCTTCACGGTGACGTCGAAAACACGGACAGCAGGGTCTGGATCGACCGCAGGCACGTAAGTGACTTCTGCCTCAGACGCAGGGATGCCCGAGAACGGCTCGACTTCGTAGGCGAGCGCCATCGCCAGTTCGTCAGGACGCAAACCGGTTACCTGCACGGACGCCATCCGCACCTGCTGGTGGAAGGCGTTCGCGTCGTCTTTTGCGGATTGCTGTCCTTTGCGTGTCATGGCAGGTTGATTGAAATGAGGTTGTCGCCTGGTTTCACGTCGATCGTGCGCGCGAGTCCGGAGCGGGAGTCCTTCAGGATACGCCGTCCTGGGGTAAGCCCCTCGAATACGGCCGAGGCGGGGTACAGCACTTTCTGGACGGCGCCCGTGATCAGTCCGCTCGCAGGGCCGTACCACGTATAGGTTATTTCACCGGCGAAGGTGGAGTCAGCAGATTGTGCGCTTATGACCAGGCGGCTTGTGGCGCCGCCGTCGGGTGCGAGCTCGATTTTCCGGACACCATTCGCCTGCGCGCGGGGACCGTAATGCGCGACGGTACAGATGAAGCCATTGGTCGTCCAGAGACGCGTGAGGCCGGCGTCGTCCTCGCGTTCCATGGGATTGCCCCACGGGTCGAACAGACGCGACTTGCCGAACGGCAGGCGCAGGTAGGGTCCGCGCCAGCCCGTAGGCACGTAAACGGAACTGTCGGCCAGGGCGTCTAGGCCGGGCACGAGGTTTTCGGCCGTTGCCGCGCGCACGGCGTAGGGAAGGGCGTTCGTGGGCATCTTCCACAGCTCGCCCAGCGTGGATTCGTCCGCCAGACGCGGCAGGCGTCCCATGTCCGCCAGAAAGCCAGTGGCCTCCTCGCCAGTTGCACGGGCATAGACGCTGGAGCGGATCGTTTCCAGTTGCTTGTCTGCTGCCTGCACGAGCTTGGCGTCGCGCACATGCGAAAGTTCGCGCACGGCCAGATGGGTGACGATGGCGATTACGGTCAACACGGTGACAAGCTCAACGAGCGTAAAGGCCCTCTTGGAACGTTTCATCGTTTTTCCTCCCCCTCGTCAATGTCGTTGCGTGTGAGGAAAAGGACCAAGTCGTCGCCGCGCGCGCGGCGGTCGTCACCGTCGATGAGGCCGGCCTGACGCGACAGGCGGCGTGTTCGCTCGTTCCAGCTGGTGGCCCACCAGTTTGTCGTGTTCTGCTGGAAGCATGGGGTATCCAGCCGGCCGTCGGGTCCGGCCGAGACGATGCGCGCGTAGCGGAAGCGCACCTCGTCTGGAAGGTTCGTGTTTGAGCCCATCCGGTCAGGAAAGGCCTGTGGCGGCGGAATCTGCAGCACGTATGGATTGCCCCACGGGTCGAGGACGGCCGGTTCGCCGGGGAAACCGTAGATTGAACAGCCGTTCAGGCCGTTGAGGAAGTCGGCAGGGAGGCGTAGGCCATACAGTTTGGGATAGAACTTGCGGGACTCGAAGCTGGCGTCGGAGGGGAAGCGCGTGTCTGAGGCCGTGGGAAACGCACCCGTCACGTGCCGCACGTAGGGACCGTGCCAACCGCGTTCGCTTTCGGGGTTCCAGCGCGTGAAGACCTCGGGTTGCGCGCATCCAGACAACCGCACATCGTCCACGCGCGTGCCGTTGGCGTCGACGCTATTCGCCGTGCCGTAGAGGTTGGTGGAGATGAGGAGGTTTGCGATGCGCAGGTGGGCGGGAGAGAAACCGGGGATGCCGCGCATGTCGCGCAGATAGCCGTGGTCTGGGTCGGTGAAGGCCGTCGCGAGGACCTTCAAATCGTTTTCGGCGGCCGTTCGCTTGGCTTTTTCTGCAGTTGTGGAGAGACGTGAAACAGCCAACATGGCGATCACGGCGATGATCGTCACTACGATAACCAGTTCCACGAGCGTGAAACCGTTCCTGTCTCCTCCTATCTTCATCTAATAATTTAACGCAGTCCGACATGTTTAGGTTCACATGTTTTGGTTCATACAGTACCTGCTGATTTGATATACTATTAGCCGTGAAACCTTCACCAGAGATAGAGAAAGCAATCGCGAAGTTCCCGTTCGTGGCGTGTCCGTACGCACGGGCGCTGGCGGCGCGGAGCGAGGCGTTCCGCAGACAGATGGAGCCGGACGCGCGCGAGTTGGAGGACGACGAGGCGTTCGGTCCCGACCCCTTTGACGAAGAGGGCGAGGCGAGCGGCTGTTTCGGTCTGAAGCAGCGCTTCCCCGACCGCGTGCTCGTGATGACCTCGAACGCCTGCTTTATGAACTGCAGACACTGCACGCGCAAGGGACTTCTGCAGCACGCGGAGGTGGCGCGTTCGGACGAGGAACTGTCCGCCTGCGTGAACTACGTGCAGGAGCGTCCGGACGTGCGCGACGTGTTGCTTTCAGGCGGCGATCCGCTCGTGTTGCCGGATGACGAGGTGATGCGTTTCGTGCGCGCCTTCGCCGACCTGGGTCAGGTGGACGTGGTCCGTCTCTGCACGCGCGCACCATGCGTAAATCCGGCCCGCGTCACGCGCGATCTCGCGGCTCGGCTCGGTCATGTGGGGAAGGTGTGGGTGAACACGCAGTTCAACCATGCCGACGAGATGACGCCGGAGGCGGTCGATGCGTGTGCGAACCTCGTGAACGCGGGCATCCCCGTGTCGTGCCAGACTGTCCTGCTCGCCGGCGTGAACGACTCCGTCGAGGCACTCCTGGACCTCTTCCGCGCCCTCCAGCGCGCGCGGGTGCGTCCCTACTATGTTTTCCAATGCGATCCCGTGGAGGGCGTGGCGCATTTCCGAGTGCCGCTTGAGAAGGCGAAGCGGCTTGCGCGTAAGTGCGCGGAGCGGATCGGCGGACTTGGTCTGCCACGCTTCGTCGCCGACATCCCCGGTAGTACGCGAAAAATGCCCATTGAACTGCTTTGACGCTTGGAGGAAAATATTAGATGTCCATGAAACTCAACGTCGCCACACACAACGCGCACAAGCTCCGCGAGATTGGGGAGATTCTGCCCGGTTACGAGATCGTGGCGGACGACCCCGACGTGGAGGAGACCGCGTCCGACTTCGCAGGCAACGCGCTCATCAAGGTGCGGGCCATCGCCGCGCGGCATCCCGGCGAGTGGTCGATGGCGGATGATAGCGGACTTGAAGTGCGCGCCCTCGGCGGCGCACCGGGCGTGCACAGCGCGCGCTACGCGGGCGAGCCTTCCAACACGCCCGCGAACAACGCCCTGCTGCTGAAAAACCTGGAGGGCGTGGAGGACCGTACCGCGCGTTTCACCTGCACGATCGCGCTCGTCGACCCGGAAGGGCGGGAACACGTCGTGACGGGGCATTGTCCCGGACGCATCGCGCACGCGCCGTCGGGAACGGCCGGTTTCGGCTACGACCCGCTGTTCATTCCCGATGGATACGAGGCATCCTTCGCCGACCTCGGTGAAGAGGCGAAGAACAAGATTTCGCACCGTGGCCGCGCGCTCGCGCAGGTGAAGGCACTACTGACGAGTCTGGGTGAGCTGACGCTCGAGGACGTACATGCGCTCCTCCGCGCCGGCAACCGCGTGCTGTTGATGACGCGCCACGCGGAACGTCCGCACATCGACCACGAGGATCCTTCGTTCGGTGCCACGTTGCCCCTCACGGCGGACGGCGAAGAGATGAGCCGCGCGTTCGGACGGTTGATCCGTCCGTTTGCCGACGTCGTGCAGTTTGCCTCGAGTCCGCTGCGGCGCACCATGATGACCGCCGAATGCATCGCTGAGGGCATGGGCGTGGCGCATCCCGACATCTCGCCCGAAGACGCCCTTGGCAACGGAACGTTCTATTTCGCGGATCAGCACGCCGTGTGGGAGGAGTTCCGCGACGGCAGTTTCTTCCAGAAGTGCTTCGACTACTTCGAGAAGGGCACCTATCGGGGATTCGCCGACCTGCACGCCGCGTCGGATGCACTGGAGGAATGGTGTCTCGCCCACTTCACCGCGCCGTTTGCCATCTTCACCACGCACGATCTTTACATCGCCGCCTACCTTGCGGCCCGCACCGTAATCTCACGCTTCACGCTTGAGAACTGGCCACGGTTCCTCGATTCGGCGGCGATCATCATAGCCCCCGACGGTTCGCGCCGCTACGCGCTCGTCCGCGCCGGCCTTTCTGACCGCGTCTCGGGGGTGTAAATTTTTAGTCTCACGCAGAGGTGCGGAGAGATTGAGGTCGCAGAGAATTGAAAAGAAAGTGAGAGCATAGATGCAACAAATCAATCTTGGTGAACAACAAGAGACAATCCTCAAGGAGTACTTTGAGCTCCTGAGATTTCCGACTGTCGGAGCGGAGCCGACGCGTCTGAAGGACTGCGTGGACTGCGCGATGTGGCTCAAGAAGTGGCTTGCGCCGCAGGGCTTTGCCGTGGAGCTGATGCAGGCGCCGAAGATGCTCGGCACGCCGCCCATCCTCTTCGCCGAGCGCAAGGGTGACGAAGGCGCGCCGACGGTTCTCTTCTACGGACACTACGACGTGCAGCCTGCCGATCCGCTGGAGGCATGGAACACGCCGCCGTTCGAGCCGACGCTCAAGGACAACCAGCGCGTCTACTGTCGCGGTGCCCAGGATGACAAGGGGCAATTTTTCGCGTTTTTGTGCGGCATGCGCAATTTCCTTATGAAGTGCGGCGGCCTCGTCGAGGCCGCCCTACCGGTGGGTTTGCAAGACGGTAGGGCGCGATCGCCGAGCGCGCCGCATCCTATCCCCACGATTAAGATTGTGCTGGAGGGGCAGGAAGAGAGCGGCAGCACGGCGTTGACGGCGCTGGCGCCGACGATCAAGGACCGGTTGCGGGCGGATGTGCTACTCGTGTGCGACACGGGCGCAGGTGCGGATTTCCGTCCGGCCATCGTGGCCGGCCTGCGCGGCGTATCGCACTTCACGGTGCGTCTCGAGGCGGCGAACTACGATCTCCACAGTGGCGAGCACGGCGGTATTGCGCCGAACCCGGCGCAGGGCATGGCGGAGTTGATCGCGAGCTTGCACAATCCGGACGGGTCGATCGCCGTGCGCGGGTTCTGCGACCACGTGGTGCCGCCGACGGACGAAGAGCGCGCGGCGGCGGAAAGCGCGGCCGTGTCGCCGGAGGAATACGAGAAGATCACGGGCGTACCGCCCGTGGGCGGCGAGCAGGGACTCACCCTCACCGAGCGCAACTCGTTCCGTCCGACCATCGAAGTAAACGGCATCCACACGGGCTACGGCGGACCTGGGTCGAAGACCGTGATTCCGGCGGGCGCGCTTGCGAAGATCTCCATGCGCCTCGTGCCGGACCAGAACCCCGACGAGGTGATGGCGGCACTGGAGCGTCATCTGAAGCAACACACGCCGCGCGGAATGAAGTTGTTCATCGAAGACCTCACGGGCGGGGCGGCGGGGTTCCGTCTGCCGCTCGCGTCGCCGGTGTTCCGTCTGGCGGCGAGCGTGCTGGAGGAAATCGACCCGCGCGGGGCCGTGTTCCAGTGGGACGGCGCGTCGATTCCGGTCGTCTCCACGCTCAAGGCGTGTTCGGGCGCGGCGCCGCTGCTCGTCGGGTTCGGCCAGCCGGAAGACCACATGCACTCGCCGAACGAATCCTACGGACTCAACCAGTTCGCCCGCGCGATGGCCTGGGCCGAGAAAATCCTCGCCGCTTTATAGCCCCGCGCGCCGCCGGCGAAGTGGGCATGTGCGCGCGGACGTGAGACGATAGACGCGAGACGAGCCGAGACGTGAGACGAGTTGAGACGTGAGACGATAGACGCGAGACGTGTTGTTCCGTCTCATGTCTAATCGTCTCCGTTCACGTCTCACGTCTATCGTCTCTCGTCCCCCTGACCGCAATTTCGCCTTGCGCTTGGTGGTGAAATTGTGGTATCATTGCGCCAGTTCAACTGGTCAAGAAGGTGTCTTCAGCAGTTACAAAGAGGAAAAGCGATGGAAAAAGTGATCTGTAACGTCCCTTGGGGAAAGGCGAAAGCCTCTCGTTTCGCTCGTGTTGTTGCTCTGATTCGTAAGGTCGCGACAAGCGCGCCCCTCCCGGCAGTTTTGGCTCTTGTGGGCGCGGCGGGTACGGCGTTCGCCGATACCGCAATCAATCTCGCGAACGGCCTCTCCACGGTCGAAGGCGTGTACACGGTGGAAGGCACCGTCGTCACGCTCGTGAAGACGAACGAGACGTACAACCTTTCCGGGAGCGGGGCGTGGTCCGTGGTGCTCGGCGCGGACGCATTCCTCAATCTGAACGCCGTCACGCTCACGCCGGCCTCCGGCGCGGCCATTGACTTGAACGGCCATCGCGCGGACGTCGCCTTCACCGGCGAGAGCAAATTGACGGGTGCAAGCTCCTACGCGGGGTTGCAGGTGAACGAAGGTTCCACGCTTACGCTCAGCGGGTACGGCGACACGCAGAAGATCACCCTGCAAGGCAACGGCGGCGCGGCATCCCTCGGCTCCGCGGCAAACAGGAATGCCGGCATCATCACCATCAACGGAGGCTCGGTCGTCGCAAACGCCCCGGACTATATCTCCAACGCCAAGCGTGGTGCCGCGATCGGCGGCGGGTACTGCGGGAGCGGTGGCAAGATCACGATCAACGGCGGAACGGTGACGGCCACAGGCGGCGGACATGCGGCGGGAATCGGCGGTGGCACGGTGTTCGACTCCTCCGTGCAGTTTGTCAGCGCAGGCGTGATCACCGTCAACGGAGGCACGGTCACGGCTTCGGGCGGAAAGGACGGCGGCCCCGCCATCGGCGTAGGGCACGGTCTCGGCTCGCAGGACACGACTTCGCGCAATGGCGGCACGGTGACGATCAACGGCGGCACGCTCAACCTCACCTCCGGCGACGGCGACACCTTCTCCACCATCGGCGGCGGCAAGAATACGGGCATAAGCCTGGATGTGACCATCGACGCGGCGGCGACGGTGACGATGAACGCGCGGGCCAACAACACCCACCAGTTCGGCAACAGGTACACGGGCGTGGACCAGGGGACGCTCACCTTCACCAACAGGCGTGGACTCTCCAACCGGGCGTTCCTCGTCCTGACGGGCAATGACCAGACCGACTACCTCTCCACGCGCACGGGCTTCGTCACGGCAACCCTCGGCGCAGGTTTCGCCGCCGGCGACGTCTCCTGCGTGCAGTATCCTGGCAAGGTTCGCTACTGGGCGACGCGGGCGGCCGAGCCGGCTCCTCCTTCCGGATACGATGCGCACATCGACCTCGACGATCTCCCCGTGGGTGACCACGGCGCGTATGCCGTGCTCGCGAACGGCACGGTGGAGATCGCCGCGAACAAGAAGGTGATCGTGACGGGCACGGGCTACGTGGAAAACAACCAGGACACGACGCTCAAGATGATGGGCGCGTTCGACGTGACGTTGTCCAACGCGAAGATCCGCGGCGTCACCGCCGGCATCGACGTGAACGGACAGACCGGCACGTTGCGTCTGGCGGAGGGGACGGACAACTGGCTCTACGCGGCGTACCAAAGCAACTACGCGGCGATTTCGCTGGAGGACGCCGCGAGCAGCCTCACGCTCGAAGGCCCCGGGTCGCTCACCATCTACGCGAATGGCAAGGGGTCGGCGGCAATCGGCGGCGGCAACGGGAAGTCCATGCTCGGCACGTTTATCATGAACGGCGGCCTCTTGACGGCTCGTCCTGGAGTCAAGGTCGCGGACGGGAAGGTGGCCTCGGTGATCGGCGGCGGCTACTGCGGTTCTGGCGGCACGATGGTCGTCAACGGCGGCACGCTTGATGTGACCCATGACTGGTGGGGCGCGGCGATTGGTGCCGGTTCGACGCACGGCAGCACAACAAAAGTTTCCGCTGGGCACATCACCATCAACGGCGGCACGGTGACGGCCATCGGCGGCAGGGACTGCGGTGCGGCGATCGGCTGCGGACACTGCAACGACGGCTCGGACAACTTCACCGGCGGCACGCTCGTCATCAACGGTGGCACGGTGAACGCCTCCGGCGGTATCCAGGGTAGCGCGGCGAGCGGCGAGACGGCCATCTTCGGCGGCGGCAAGAACGCCACAGCCGGCATGGACGTGACCATCGACGTGGCGGCCACCGTGGTCATGTCAGGCCAAAGCGACCTCACCGTGGCGTTTGGCGCGCGGCGGAGCGCGTCCGGCGCACAGGGCACGCTGACGATCACCAACCAGTTCGACACCGCCGGCTTCCGCCGGTTCCTCGTCTATTCGGCAAAGGAAATATCGGCCAACCCCGTCGTACACGTCATCGAACCGGCAATCGCCGGACGCGTGACCTTGCACAGGAACGTTCCCGCCTCTGCCGACGGCGAGGCGGGCGCGTATTTCCTGGATCTGCCAAACGACGCGGACTACCTCTACGTGGACAGCCCCGCCACGAACCAGTCCGCCTATGCCGTCAACGGCTCGATCATCGAACTCAACGGCACGAAGAGCGTGATCGTGAAGGGCAGCGCCAACAACTCCTACGCGCTGAAGGTGACCGGCGACTTCACGGGCGGCAACGAGCTGGTCTTCGCGGATGACGGCAGGCTTTCCCCGTCTTCGGACATTCCGCCGCTTGACCTGGACGGCCACGCGCTGACGATGCGTGTCGCGGACGGATACACCTACCAGCTCTACAACAACGGCAACAACGCGGGTATTCGCGTGGACGAGAACGCGACGCTCACCATCAAGGGCAGGGGGCTTGCGGACGACCGCGCGACGGCGGGCAAACTGATCGTCACCGGGCGCGGGAAGAGCGCGGGCATCGGCGGCAACAGCGAGGAACGTTGCGGCACTGTGATCATCGACGGCGGTGACATCGTCGTGGCCGCGACCGGCGGTTCCGGCACGGCCGGCGCGGGAATCGGCGGCGGCTACGGCGCGGACGGTCCGGTGCTCTTCGAAATGAGGGACGGCTGGCTGCAGGTCGGCTACTACGGACACGGCAACTACAACCACGGCGGCGGCATCGGCGCCGGCAATTCGTACGGCCGCCCGGCGGGGACGGTTCTGGACGCCGGGCACATCGTCTTCAAGGGCGGCTGCACGTCCGTGTGCGGCGCGCGCGACGGTGGCGCGGCGATCGGCGGCGGACACTCCACCGCAGGTAACTCCTCCGGCGGCGGCCTGATCGAGTTCCTCGGCGGCACGGTTTACGCCAAGGGTGCGCAGAAGGATTCCGATGCCGCCGTCATCGGCGGCGGCAAGCAAGGCGGCTACGGGCCGACGGTGGTCCTTGACGTGGCGGCCACTCTCGTCGTCCAAAAGGGCGACACCACGAGCGCGTGGGGCATCGGCGGCGTGGGTAGCATCGCCGCAGGGCACGAGGGGTCGCTCGTCATCACCAATTCAACCGGCGTCGCCGAGAGCCGCGTGTTCTTCCGAAGCGAATTCGGGGACGAGCTTGCGGGCGCGAACGGATCGGGGCTCGCGGTCGTGGATGCGCTCGGCGCGTCCGGAACGGTCGCCACCAAGCTTTCGGGCAATTTGGCGACGAGCGTGTTTAGTCCCGATGCGGCCAAGATCAACCTCTCGACGGCGAGCGGGGACGGCGCGTTCTATTCCGTGAGCGGCAGCGCGGTGACGGTCAAGGCGGCTGCAGCGGGCAAGACGCTGTCGGTGACCGGTTCCGGGAAGTCGCTCGCCTGTGCGGCGGATTGCACGCTCATCCTCGACAGCGCCACGCTCACGGGACTCGACGCGGGCGCGAACGACGTGACGCTCGTCCTCTTAGGCGCGAGCGCATCCACGGGCGCGTCCGGCAAGGCGGGCGTGACCGTGCGCGAGGGCGGCACGCTCACCGTCAAGGCGGTGGATGAGGACGACGACGCGACAGGTTCGCTCGTGGCCAGCGGCACGGCCGGCGGCGCGGGCATTGGCGGCGACTTCAACATGGGCATGGCCGGCAACGTCGTGATCGACAGCGGCACGGTGACGGCGCACGGGTCGAACAAGACCGGCGGGCAGGCCGGCGCAGGCATTGGCGCGGGCGGTCTGGGCAGCTGCGGCACGATCACCATCAACGGCGGCGTGGTGACTGTGGACTGCGGCAACGCCACCCACTGCGCGGCGATCGGCGGCGGCGCGAACAACACGTATGCGCAGGCTCCGCAGGTCGGCAAGATCACCATCAACGGCGGCACGGTTACGGCGACCGGCAGCCAGAGCGGCGGCGCGGCGATCGGAAGCGGACACGAGGCCGCGAACGGCAGGACGCCGTCCATCGAAATCGAGATCAACGGCGGCACGGTCGTGGCGACGACGAAGGGATCCAACAACACTGCGGGATCCGATTTCACCGGAGCGGTGATCGGCGGAGGGCGCAAGTGCACGGACGTGAAGGTGACGATTTCCTCGGCGGCGACCGTCACGACCTCCTACGTCAATCCGCAGTCCGTCAGCAGCGTCAGCGTTTACAACGATATCGGCACCTCCGTGCCGAATGTCGCGGCGCAGGTGAAGTTCGTCGGCGTGCCGGGGACGGAGGGGAAGGTGTTCCTCACGACCTCCAAGAACGACGTGTTCGGCACGCCACAGGCCGCGCTGACGGCGGACTCCCTGCGCAGGGCGCACTTCAGCGCCGTCCCGAACGGCAACGGAAGGAAGTATGCGTACGACCCTGTGGATCTTGTGTGGACGGGCGCGGGCGACGGCAGCACCTTCTCTGATCCCGGTAACTGGGAGGGGACGCTCAACGCCGTGGACGAAAACGGCGCGGTGGCGTTTGAGGCGGGCGGTACGCTCGTGAACGACGTCGGCGAGATCGCCGTCACACGGCTGCGCAACGCCTCCGGCACGGGGACGGTGACGCTGACCGGCCGGCCGATCGTCTCCACCGGCGACCTGATGCTCGACGGCGACGGCATCACCCTCGGCACGACATACGTGGACGGTACGCTCGCGGTTACGAACGGTGCCCAGGTGCGCGGCGGGACGATCCTCATCCGGCAATTCGCCTTCCCGAGCTCGGCGAATGCCCCCCTCCCGATCGCCGCAGGCGCCCGCGTAGTCGGTGAGAGCTACGCCGGCGGACATTATCTCGATGCCGTCAACGGAGAGGTGTGCTTCCCCAATCTGCCCTCGTTCTACGTCAGCGGCAATAGCTATGTGCAGTTCGGCGGTACGGGCATGTTCCGCTTCGATCAGGGCCTGGACCTCGCGTATCTGACCGGCAGCTGCAACTGGAAGGGGACTGCCACGTTCATGCTGGGCGGCGACATCGCCGGCGATATGCACTACTTCCACTGCATCTACGACACGGTCACCTGGAAGCCCATTGCAAACGACGTGAGAGTGGAGGACTACGTGTCGCTGGAAGGCACCTTGGATGTCGACACGGACGACGCGTCCGGCGTGGCGCGGACGTTCACGCTCGTGCGCGGCCTTTCGTCGCGCAATGCGGACAACGCCAACCGCGTGCTGAACGTGAAGGGGGCCGGGACGGTCAAGGTGGCGCGCGCAGTTCCGTTGCGCGGTGAGGTCAACTACATGAAGGCATTTAACCAGACGGTCAACGTGACCGACACCGCCACGTTCGAGTTCCTGCCCGGCGCAAGCTGGGACGGGAGCGGCGCGATCAGCGTGGGCGCCGGGGCCACGCTGGCGCTCGACGCGGGCACCGCGCCGTTCGTGAAGTCTGCGACGTTCGCCGTCGATTCGGCCGTGACCGTGCGCGGGACGGTGGCGAATCCGTATGCCGCCCCGTACCTCACGGCAACGACCCTCACCGGCAAGCCGAAGTTCCTCACCGTGAACGGCAAGGAGTATAAGGCGCGCGTCCGCGACGGAGGTCTCTACGCCGCCCCACGCGGTCTGGTTGTATTCATCCGCTGACGGAGACCGTGAAAGCGCGGTGGGGCGAGGCGTCCCGCCGAGCCGTAACGGCAAGCGTACAACAGCAAGTCGTGCGGCTCGCCGGGACGGCTCGCCCCACCGGGAGGGCTCGCGCTTGTTGCGAGCCGTGATTTTTCGGCGCAAAGGCCCCGTTGACAGGCGACCGTGGGATTTAGTAGAATGACCGCAACTGAGGTGAAGCGAAAATGTACGACCAGATCTACAAGCGGATTGACGACACGCTCTGGAAGGACGCCGGATGCGGAAGCGAACTCGACTACGTGGAGCAGTCGAGTTGGATTCTCTTTCTCAAGTACCTCGACGACCTCGAGCAGAGCCGCGCGGCCGCGGCGGAGCTCGACGGGCGCACCTACGCGCCCATCATCGAGCGGAAGTACCGCTGGAGCACGTGGGCCGTGCCGAAGAAGAACGGCGAGAAGGACCTGTCGAAAACGCTCACGGGCGACGACCTCCTCGGATTCGTGCGCGGCGAGCTTTTCCCGTACCTCCGCGCGTTCAAGACGTCGGAGGCCTCGCCTGATACCCTCCAGTACAAGATCGGCGAAATCTTCAGCGGCATCCAGTGCAAGCTCACGAGCGGCTACGTGATGCGCGACGTGTTCGACGAGGTGGACAACCTCCGCTTCCAGTCAAGCGAAGACCAGCACGAGATGAGCTCGCTCTACGAAATCCGCATTAGCCGCATGGGCAACGCGGGCCGGAACGGCGGCGAATACTACACCCCGCGTCCGCTCATCCGCTCGATCATCGCCGTGCTGGAGCCGAAGATCGGCGAGCGCATCTACGACGGCGCATGCGGCTCGGCGGGCTTCCTCTGCGAGGCGTTCGCCTATCTCATCAAAATGTGCAAGACGGCGAAGGACCGCGAGACCTTGCAGAAGAAGATGCTCTTCGGCAAGGAGAAGAAGGCGCTTCCCTTCATCATCGGCACGATGAACATGATCCTCCACGGCGTAGAGGCGCCGAACATCCTCCTCGCGAATACCCTCGCCGAAAACCTCGCCAACATCCAGCCGTCGCAGCAGGTCAATCTCATCCTCGCCAATCCGCCATTCGGCTCGAACTCCGAGCGCGGCGAGATCAAGGAGAACTTCACGATCAAGACGGGCGAGACGGCCTATATGTTTCTTGAGCACTTCATCCGCATGCTCAAGCCGGGCGGACGCGCGGGCGTGGTGATCAAGAACACCTTCCTCTCGAACGGCGATGCGACCGCGCTCCGCAAGATGCTGCTTTCCGACTGCAACCTCTTCGCCGTGCTCGACCTGCCGCAGAAGGTTTTCACGGCGGGCGTGAAAACGGTGGTGCTTTTCTTCGAGAAGGGCCGCCCCACGAAGAAGACCTGGTTCTACCAGCTCAACCTCGACCGCACGCTCGGCAAGACCAACCCGCTCACCGAAGATGACCTGGCCGAATTCCGCACG
>CADCOC010000024.1 GCA_902802945.1 uncultured bacterium
ACGAGGACGACGAAGACGAGACCGCGAAGGCGGTGCGTCTCCGTCTCTGCGGGGTGATACTCCACCCCGAATTTTCCCCGTGCGTAGCCCATGTCGACGAACTGCCTACTTTGCCGCAGGCGCTTCTGCGACTACGCCGATCACGGAGGATCTGGCAACTTCCACCACAACGTCGCGGGCGATCTCGATGTTGAAGGTGTTCTCCTTCGCCTCGACGATGGTGCCGATGAGCCCGCCAGCGAAGGAGACCTTGGCGCCGGCGCGGAGCTCTTCGATCATCTTGCGGCGCTCCTTCTCCTTGCGCTGCTGAGGCTTGATCATCATGAAGTAGAAGAGCGCGAAAAGAATCATCGTGGGTATCATAATGCCGAAGCCGCCGCCCTGCGGGGCAGGCTTGGCAGGCGCGTTGGCCGGCTGCACTTCGGCGGCGGCTGGCGCGGCGGCTGCGGCTTCTGTGCCTGCTGGCGCTGCCGCAGGTGCCGTTGCGGGTGCGGCGGAGATTGCCGTTGCGGGAGCTGCTGCAGGTGCCGTTGTGGCCGGCTGTGCGGCCTGTGCGAAGAGAACGTTCATTGTAGGTTCCTTTGTTTCTGGTTTCTGGTTTCGAGTTTCGAAGTTTCTGGTTTATGGTTGAATGGCGTTTGATTTAAATGGGCTGAGGTGCTTGGTCTTCGTGCAGCTGGCGGCGCCATTCGTCGAAGTCGCCGCTCGAGATGGCCTCGCGCATCTCTCGCATGAACTCGCAGAGCCGGTGCACGTTGTGGATGGTGAGCAGGCGTACGCCGAGGATTTCGCCTGCGTGGAGAAGGTGGCGCACGTAGCTGCGGGTGAAATTACGGCAGCAGTAGCAGGAGCACCCCTCCTCGACGGGGGAGAGGTCCTTCTCCCACTTGGCGGCCTTGATGGCAACGTTGCCGCGGCGGGTGAGGGCGGTGCCGTGGCGGGCGACGCGCGTGGGGATCACGCAGTCGAACATGTCCACGCCGCGCGCGACGCACTCCACCATCTGCCGCATCACGCCGAGGCCCATCACGTAGCGGGGCTTCGATTCGGGCAGGTACGGCACGCTCGCCGCCACGGCCTGGTACATCGTCTCCTCCGGTTCTCCCACCGAGACGCCGCCGATTGCGTAGCCGGGGAAATCCATCGCCGTCAGCTCCTCCGCGCAGTGGCGGCGGATCGCGTCGTACGCGCCGCCCTGCACGATACCGAACACGAGCTGTCCGGGCGCGTGGGGGGCCTCAAGTGACATCTTTGCCCAGTCGAGCGTGATCTCCACGCTTTTCGCGGCACGCGCGGCGTCACACGGCCATGGCAGGCACTCATCGAACACCATCGCGATGTCGCTCGCGAGGAGGCGCTGCACTTCCATCGACTCCTTCGGGCCGAGGAACACGCGCCGTCCGTCGATGTGGCTGTTGAACCAGCATCCCTCCGGCGTGAGCTTGCGCATCTTCGCGAGCGAGAACACCTGGAAACCGCCGGAATCCGTGAGGATCGGGCCGTCCCAGCCCATGAAGCGGTGGAGCCCACCGGCGTTCGCCACCACGTCCGCACCAGGGCGCAGCATGAGGTGGTACGTGTTGGAGAGGATCATTGTGGCGCCGTTCTCGCGCAGGTCGCGCGGCTCGAGCGCCTTCACCGTGGCCTGGGTGCCCACGGGCATGAACACGGGCGTCTCGACGGCACCGTGCGCAGTGTACAGCAAACCCGCGCGCGCGCGTGAGCGCGTGTCGTTAGCATGGATCTCAAAGGTCCCTGGCTGCGGGTCTGTTGTCATGTGGGCGATAAGTAAACCAAAAAACGCGCCGGGAATCAAGCCCAGATGTGGTATAATACTCGACATGGATAAAAAATGTATTGCCAATATTGTGCGAATAGTCATCGCGGTGGTAGCGATGAGCGCGATAGTTCCCACGTTCGCGGACAAGCGCCCGATGGCGCTTGTCGTGATGGTGGACGGCCTACGCGCCGACGCCGTGCAGTCCGGCGAGATGCCGAATCTCGAGCGCCTCCGCGCCGGGAAGTGGCAGGCGGGCTACAGGACCGCCTGGTCGCTCACCGGGCAAATTACGCCCGGCTCCGCGCCGTCGTCCGCGCCCAACCACGTCTCCATCGCCACGGGCTACACGCCGACGACGCACGGGCTCGTTTCGAACTCCCAGCTCGATGGCGGCGTGTTCACCGCGAAGCCGACCTGGCTCAAGCGCATCGTGGACGCCCAGGCGGGCGCGACCGCGCTCTTCGCCTACACGTGGGAGCCGGACGCGAACCTCGCCCCCGCGGAGGGCGTGGAGTTCCTGCTTGGCACGGACGCCGGGAACACCGCCGCCGTCTCCGTGCGCCTCGCCTCGACCAACGCGCCGGACGCGACGCTGTTCTTCCTCGACGACGTCGACCACGCCGGACACGCCGGCAACTACTATCCCTACACGGCCGGCTACCGCGCCGCGCTCGCAGCCGCCGACGCCAGCATCGGCGCGTGCCTCGACGCAATCGCCTCGCGCCGGACCTTCGCGGAGGAGGACTGGCTCGTCTGTGTCGTCGCGGACCACGGCGGCTACAACCAGTACCACGGGCAGATCACGGCCGGTAGCCAGGCGGACACCGTCCCCGTGGTCATCTGCGGCACGGGCGTCACGCCCGGGCGCATACCGGGCGTCTCGTACAACTTCGACGTCGCGGCAAGCGTGCTTGCGCACTTCGGCGTGACCGTCCCCGACCTGGAGGCGACGCGCCGCGACGCGTCCGCCGTCGCCGCCTCCACGCGCACCCTGAACGACGGCCTTGCCGTGTACATGCCTTTCAACGCGGACTTTTCAAATCAGGCCGCCGGCAGCGCGGTCGCGCCGTCGGCAAACGGCTCGCCCGCCGTCGCGGACAATGGCTTCGTCGGCAAATACCTCAACGTCCCGTCGGGTTCGAGCCTGAAGCTCGAAGGCTCGCAGGCGCTTTCGTTCGAGGACGGCGGGAAGAGCTTTTCGGCGGTCGTGTGGGCGAAATTCGCGGATCCCAGCGGCGACCCGGTGATCTTCGGCAACAAGAGCTGGAGCGGCACGGGAACGACCAGCGCGGGTGTGATCTTCACGGCGAGAAAGCAGGCCCAGTGGTCCAACGTCTCCGGGACGCACGCCGGCGCGGGGCTCAACGTGGGCGACGGCAGGACTCGTCTGGACGTCTATCCGTTCCCGACGGAGGGCGCGTCGGTCTGGACGTTCTATGCCGTCACGCGCTCGGAGGACGGCGTGTTCACGGTCTATCAGGGGCGCAGCGACGGGACGCTTCACTGGGCGTCGGGCGTCCTCGCCAACGGCACGGTCGCGTCGGGGTCTCCGTTCTACATCGGACAGGACGGCACCGGCGGCTACTCCAAGCCGTTCGCCGGCGGCGTTGACGACTTCGCGCTCTGGACGCGCGGCCTCACGCACGACGACATCCGCCGCATCTACGAGTGCGGAAGGGCGGGATCGCCCCTTGGCGACCTCCTGAAGGCCGATGCGAACGACGCGCCGACGATGGAGGCGGCGTCTCCCTCCGACGGCGTGTATGAGATTTCCTTCGGCGGACGCCGCAACGGCACGCACGCGCTCTACATCGCCTACGCCGCCGCCGACGCGGGCGAGGACAAGTACGCCTGGGATTCGTTCGAGAAGATCGCCGACATCCCCGCCTCCATGTCATCGTACACCTACAACGTTCCCGAGCCGTTCAAGGCCTCCAACGCGAAGTTCCGCTTCTTCCTCATGCAGACGACGAACCTACCCTACGCAAAGGAGGTCGAATACGCCCATTCGGACGGCGGCGCCTACTTCAATTCCGGCATCGCGCCGCGGCGCGAGCTGATAACGGAGTTCAACACGCGGCTTACGACAGACAACGGCAAATACCAAAACTTCTTCGGAGCATTTTGCGTAAACGGCAACAAGCTTTCCAACTACGGAATGTGCCGCTTTAACAGTTCTGGCGATACCAATCACAACAAATGGGATCGGGAATACAATACAGGTAAGGGGTACCAGTTCGTCGGTTCCTGCACCCTTGACACTGACTATCATGTCGTGTTCTCCACAACAAACCTTGTTGTGAACGGTACAGCCTACGGAAGTGGCATTACGTTGAACAACTTTGTCGAGGGTGGATACGGAATAGCAGTTTACCGCAACGAGAAAGTCGGTTCGCAGTACGATCAGACGATGGCCGGTTACTTCAAGGACTTCTCGCTCTACACGCCCAAGCGCATGGTGCGTGACTACATCCCCGCCGTTGATGCCAACGGCACGGTGGGAATGTTTGATCGCGTGACGGGGCAGTTCCAGTCAAGTGCGGGTACGGCGCTCACGGCGGGCGCGGACAAGGATTCCACGCGTTGCGGCTGGGTGCGCTGCGTCTCGCAGTCGTTCAACGCAAGCAGCACGACGCCCATGACGGCTACCTACACCGGTGCCGGCGTCGATCCGCTTGATTTCATGGACGCCGCGAACTGGATCTGCTTCAACGGCTACGGCACGCAGCTCGACGCCACCACGCTTCCCACGGATGAGACGGCGGTGACGGTGTCCGGAGAAACGACGTTTGCCGTGACGAATGGCGCGGCGATGCCCGTCTGTGCGAGCGTCAAGTTCGACAACGCCATGCCGACGAACGTCTTGGACTGGAGCGGGCTGGACTTCTCCAAGGTCACATCGGATTCTGTGATCGATCTCAGGGGGCGCACGCTGTTCCTTGCAGACGAGACGAGCGCGACGTTGGGTACGTTCACCATCACCGACAGCTCGCATGGGGAACCCGGCACTGTGCGCGTCTCGGTGGCGTCCGGCGCGACGCTCGTGAACGGCGGCGTTGTGCTCACAGGTAACCTGAAGCTGCGCAAGGAAGGCGAGGGCGTGTTCTCCGCCGCGAAGGCCGGGCAGACCTACACGGGCGGCACGGATGTGATTGCGGGCACGGTTCGCGTCGGTTCCTCGGGATCGGGCCATTTCGGCATGGGTTCTGTGGTCGTCCCCACTGGGGCGACCTACGACGCCTACGGCTACGCGGATTCGGCGGTGAACCTTGTCCTCGCGGGCGGAAAGCTTACCAATACCGGCGGAGACGCCACGCTTCCCTCGTCGCTTACGCTTGAAGAGGATTCCGTTTTCACGTTTGCCGCCCTGTCGTCGACGCACGACATGACCATACCGTCCGGAGCCGTGTGGAATCTCGGAGGGAAGACGCTTTCCCTTGTCATGGACGGCACCGATCCGGACCTGAACATGAAGGACGTGACGATCTCCAACGGAACCTTCACCGTCGTGGTCAACGCCTACAACAACGAGACGAAAGGCTATTTGCAGATCTACAAGCTGCGCGGCGGGAACGGACTCAACCTCGATCTCGGCAACTCGTGCATGCGACTTGCCATGACTGGGGTTGCAAACTCGCAGGTCTGGGACTTCACGGCAAATCCTCCCGATCAGGCGAATGTCGTGTACAGTTACTCGACGAGCAGGATGCAGATTTACGGCACCTATACGCCCCAGACGGTACGCGGATTCAACATGACGATGATGGACGGCTCGACGCTGGATCTTTCGCAGTGGTCCGGCGCGTACAACTGCGTTTTCACGAATCCCAAATACGGAAACAAAACGGATAACACGCTCTGCAATCTCCAATTCGCGGCCAATGCCACGGTAACCGTGGATGTGCACGGCCGCAGCGACCTCAAGGCGATTGCGAAGTCGGCGAGTCCGTATGTCGTAATGTGGACGACGAAGCCGGCGGACTCCGTAACGTTCGTCCTTGACGACGACACAACCCAGCACGGTTACGAATGCGAAGTCTGCGATACGGGATTGAAGCTGATTCCGCCCCCGGGCTTCTCGATCATCCTTCGCTGACGGCAGGGCGCTGTCACGGCAACGAACGAAGAAAACACTTGATGAATAGACAAGGAGGAAGAAAAATGGTTAGATGCGCAAAAATAAGGAGAACACTCTGCGTGGTGATCGCGTCCTCGTCGGCGTTCGCCGCCCCGTATGCGTTCAAGATCACGTGCAAAGATCCGGCACGGATGCGTCCTGTCGGCGAAGAGACCGAGTTCCGGATACAGTGTACCGATCTTCGCAAGGCCGGTGTCGGCGGCGAGGTCGAGGTGCGGCTCGACAACTTCGGCACGAAGACAATCATCTCGCGCAAGGTCGATCCCGCGAAGGAGAATCCGATCATCCTGAAGGGCACGCTTGACGAGCCGGGCTTCCTGCGCGCGGCGGCCTTCAACCCCGGGGTGGCGGAAACGCCGTTCGGCCTTGGCAGGGGCAACGAATGCGCCAGCGTCGGCTACGAGCCGGAGAAGATACGTCCCGGCTTTCCGCGTCCGGCAGATTTCGATTCCTACTGGCAGGGCGAACGGGAACGCCTGCGCCGCGACGTGCCGATCGATGTCCGCCGCGAACCGCTGTCCGTGAAGGGGCGGAAGGGCTTTAAGCTGTGGAAGGTGAGCTTCGCCACCTTTGGCGGCAAGCGGGTGTGGGGGTTGCTCTCCGTGCCGGACGACGGATCGAAGGGACCATGGCCGCTCAAGGTGAACGTGCCGGGTGCGGGGCCGGCGTGTTCCGAGGCGCAGGCGACGACAGAGGCGGGGATGGTTACGCTCGTCATGAACGTGCATCCGTTCGAGCCGGCACGGACGCCAAGGGAACAGGATGCGAAGTACAAGGCGCAGGACAAACACTTCGTGGCAAAATACGGCGTCACGTACGCCACCGCCGGCATCGCGGTGAGCCGCGAGGAGTGTTTTTTCCACGACGCCATCCTCGGCATCGACCGCGCGGTGGACTGGGCGGTTGCGCTTCCCGAGGTGGACCGTTCGCGCGTCTGGTACTACGGCGGCAGCCAGGGCGGCGGATTCGGCATGTACCTCATGGGCTTGAACAAGAACTTCACGAAGGGTTTCGTGTGGATCTGCGCGCTGGCCGACCATGGCGGCTATCGTGTCGGGCGCACGCCTGGTTGGCCGCGCCTGGTTGCCCGCAGTGGCGACGAGGCGGCGCGGAAGGTGGCCGAGCGCTACGCGCCGTACTTTGACGCCTGCCATTTCGCGCCGCTCGTGAAGGTGCCGGTGCGCATGACGGCCGGACTCGCCGACGTTTGTTGTCCGCCGCCGTCCGTCTGGAGCGCGTACAACTCCCTTGGCTCCACCGACAAGAAGATTGTTCCCTGTCCCGGCGTGGGGCACCACGTGCCAAGCGGCCTGCGCGCCCAGCAGCAGCGCTGGCTCGCGCAGTAGGGACTTTCTGGAAACAGGCCCTGCGGAACAGTTGAGCTCGTTGAGATTTGCCGCACAATGTACATTGGAGAAGTCGTATGAAAATGAGTGAAAAGGGATTGTTGCTTGCGCACGGTGCGCTCATTTTGTTGGTTTGCGGAACGTCAACGACAGCTGGCGCTTCGTGGGGCGTGAAGTTCAAGGTGCGGCGGATCGGCCGCGTGCGGACAGAGGCGTGCGCCGTGGCGGACTTCAACAACGACGGTCGGCTCGACGTGATTGCGGGGCCGAACCTCTACCTCGCGCCGGAGTTCCGTCCGGTCAAGGTACGCGACGTGACGTCGAACGTGAAGGGGGATGGTCGGGGCTACGCGGACGACTTCATGAACCTTCCGCTCGACGTGAACGGCGACGGCCGCACCGACGTGATCTCCGGCGGATGGTTCAGCAAGGAGACGTGCTGGGTAGAAAACGCGCTGCCTTCGACGAACATCTGGAAACGTCATCTCATCGACCGCACCGGCAACATCGAAACCGGCCTCCTCGTGGACATCGACGGCGACGGCAAGTCGACGGATATCCTGCCGGACACGCAGCACACCTGTCTCTACACGCCGTCCGGCGAAGGTTCGTTCGCGCGCGATGCCGTGGACGGCACTCGCTGCAACATGGGCCGCGGCTGCGGCGACCTCAACGGCGACGGACTCAACGACGTACTCACCCCGACTGCCTGGTACGAGCAGCTCCCCGGCCGCAAATGGCGCAAGCACCCGCTAGACGTCGGCTTCTCGGATGGCGGCCGCGCGCTCGGCCACGCCTCCAACATGATCGTCTACGACGTCAACGACGACGGTCTTGCGGACATCCTCGTGAGCTCCGCACACCGGTACGGCATTTTCTGGTGGGAACAGCTCAACGAGCGCACCCCGAACGGCGAGCTGCGCTTCCAGAAGCACGTGATCGACGACACGTGGACGCAGGCCCACTACCTTGGCTGGGCGGACATCAACGGCGACGACACGCCGGAGCTGATCACGGGCAAGCGCTTCCGCGCGCACAACGGCGGCGACCCGGACGAGGACGGTCCGCTCGGCGTTTACTACTACGCATTCACCCCGGGGCCGAATCCCGTCTTCACGAAGCACGCGATCACATACAATGAAGGCATCGGCGCCGGGATGAACATCGTCCCCGCCGACATCGACGGCGACGGCGACGTTGACCTTGTCACGACGGGCAAATGGGGCGGCCCCGTTATTTTCGAGAACATGGCGAAGAGCCCGGTTTGCCAAGCGGGGCGGTAGGGCCGTTTGACTAGCGTGCCTTAATCCCGTTCCGGCTGCGCCACGCGCGCATGGAGAGACCGGGAGGGCCGCGCTCCGTCGCGGCCGCTAACTGGGAAAGCCGCCTTCCAGGCGGCGGGGGCGGACAAAAATACTTGGAATCTCTGGGAACGCCGCCTTCCATCCTCCGCAAACGCCCAAGATATGCTATACTATTGCCGCATCGCAACCCAATGAGAAGGAATGTGACATGAAGAAACTGCTGTTGGCCGCGGTATTCGCGGCCGCCGCGTGCGTGCAGGCCGGAACTCCGGCCGAGGATGAACTGCTCAAGGCCCTGCCGGGCATCTTTGAGAAGTCGGGGGCGCACTATCGCGCGCTGCTCGAGGCGATGAAGGCGCACGGGCCGGACAAGTTCCCGAAGCGCTTCCAGAACGGAAAGCTCGTCGTCATCCCGCCGAAGGACTGGTGCAGCGGCTTCTTCCCCGGCGCGCTCTGGTATCTCTACGAATACACGAATGACGCCTTCTGGAAGGAGCAGGCCGTAGCCTACACCGAGCGTCTGATCGAGCCACTGCGCCACGACGCGAGCAACCACGACGTGGGTTTCCGCACCTACTGCTCGGCCGGCAACGGCCTGCGCCTCACCGGCGACACGCGCTACGCCGCGTTCCTGCACGATACGTCCGCCGCGCTTCGTACACGCTATGACGACAAACTTGGCCTCATCCGCAGCTGGAACTCGCCGAAGGGCGGCGGACACTTCGGCACGAAGTACGTCGTGATCATCGACAACATGATGAACCTCGAACTCCTCGAATGGGACGCGAAGAACGGCGGCGACCCGAAGTCGGACAAGATCGCGCGCAGCCAGGCGGACATCACGGACGCTCACCACTACCGTCCCGACGGCAGCGCCTACCACATCCTCGACTACGATCCCGTCACATGCCGCGTGCGTGCGCACTATTCCGGTCAGGGAGGAAACGTGGAGGGCACCTGGGCGCGCGGACACGCCTGGGGCATCTACGGCTTTACGATGATGTACCGCGAAACGCGCGTGCGGCGTTACCTCGAGCGCGCGATGAAGGCGGCCGACTACTGGCTCGACCATCCGAACATGCCCGCGGACGGCATCTGCTACTGGGACTTCTCCTTCCCCGGCGAGGAGCGCGACGTGTCGGCGTCCGCCGTCACCGCGAGCGCGCTTTTCGAGCTCCAGTCCTTCGCGCCGCCCGCGAAGGCGGCGAAGTACCGCGCCGCCGCCGTGAAGATGCTCGCATCGCTCGCGTCGCCCGCCTACTTCGCGAAGCCGGGCGAGAACGGCGACTTCCTCCTGATGCATTCCGTCGGACACAAGCCCGGCAAGAGCGAGGTGGACGTGCCGCTCAACTACGCCGACTACTACTTCCTCGAGGCGCTCCTTCGCTTCAAGGCAATGATGGCCGCAACGCCCGCCGAGGCGAAGCCCTGTTGCCGTGCGTTCTACGCGCCGTACCGCATGGACGACTTCGCGTGGGAGAACGACTGCCTCGGCATGCGTGCGTACGGCCCCGTGATCATGGAGCCCGCGCCGAAGGGGCAGAAGCTCATTTCCAGCGGCTTCGACGTGTTCAACAAGTGCGTGGACTATCCCGTACTTGAAAAGTGGCTCCACGGCAAGGGCGAGGGCTCCTACCACAAGGACCACGGCGAGGGCATGGACAACTACAAGGTGTCCACGGGACGCGGCGTGGGCGGCGTGGGCATGCTCGGCGCTGGCGGCTGGACGTACGAGAAGAACTGGAAGAAGCAGCGCGTGATCTCCGAGAAGCCCGAGGAGGCCGTGTTCGAGCTCGAGTACGAGGCCTACACCATTCGCGGAACGATCACGAAGGGGTGTCCGTTCGTGAAGTTCGAGGTGCGTCCGAACGAGGGCGTCGCGCTCGCGGGGCAGCGTCTGATCGGTCCGGGTCTCGACGTGTCGAAGGCGCGCCAGCATAACGGCGAGATGAAAATCGGCTTCAACCCCGGCTTCGTCGCCAACTGGGAGCCGGAGGGCGTGGACGGACAGAAGGGCTCAATCGGTACCGCGATCGTGCTGCCCGGCCGCGCGCGCCTCGCGTCCGACGACATGGAGTGTATCTACCTTCTTCAGGGCGAGAAAGCGTTCACGTACTACGCAGGTGCCTGCTGGAGCGGTGCGGGGGTGTTCACCACTGCTACCGCTTGGCATGAATTTGTGGAGAAGTTCGCCGAAGGTCTTGTGAAGTGACCTGTATAAAAATCGTGCCGCGCAGGTGGGGCATGGACAACTGCGCCGGCATCTGGTAAACTATTGCGGTCCGTTTTCAAAGAAAGGAAGAGTCAATATGAAGAAACTGGTCATATCAGCGCTGGCGCTTGCCGCCGCAGCCGCGTTCGCGGAGAAGGTCGCCATCAAATTTGAACTGCCCCCGCCCCACTCGAGCGGTACGCCGAAGGAAATCAAGAGCGACAACCTCGAGAAGGACCGCGGCCCGGGCAAGCTCCGTCCGCCGATCATGGTCGAGCCGGAGTACGCGAAGAAGCTCACCACGGAGGATACGAAGGTGACGACCTCCGAGGAGGCCGTGACTGGCGAGAACGAGTACGTGGTTGACGGCGACAAGACGCCGGACGCGACGTGCATGCTCCAGCTCCCCAGCGGCGTGCAGTGGGTGCAGCTCGACCTCGGCGCCGAGCACGAGATCTCCGCCGTGTGCGTGTGGCACGACCAGGGCGACGAGCGCGTGTACAAGGACGTGATCATGCAGATCTCGAACGACCCGAA
This sequence comes from uncultured bacterium, assembly GCA_902802945.1. Taxonomy (GTDB): domain Bacteria; phylum Verrucomicrobiota; class Kiritimatiellia; order RFP12; family UBA1067; genus RUG572. Next base: position 11,318 of record CADCOC010000024.1, read on the forward strand.
GTTCAAGGAGGGCGTGACGACGATCTTCAACAACGACCACGACGACTCCTCCAAACTCGGCACGAAGGGCAAGGACAAGGAGTACCGCGAGCGCAACGACGGTCGCCCCGTCTCTGCGATGATCGACGACAAGCCCACGAAGGGCCGCTATGTGCGCTGCTACTCGAACGGGTCCACCAGCGAGCCGATCAACAACTACATTGAGATCGAAGTGTTCGGGAAGTAAGTGTCCCACATCGCAGACATCGCATTGGAGTTTTCGGGACGCGGCGGCAAGCGATTGCGGCCGCGTCTTTGTCAGGCGGTATACGAAGCGCTTGGCAGCGGTCGCGGGGCGACCGCCCTACCGGGTGACATTGCGGCCGTGATGGAGGCGGTGGAGTGCTTCCACAAGGCGTCGCTGATCCATGACGACATCGAGGACGGCGACGAGGAGCGGTACGGCCGACCGACCGTCTGGAAGGAGCACGGGGTGCCCGTGGCAATCGCCGTGGGCGATTGGCTCGTGGCGCGTGGCTACAACTTGATTGCACGGAGCGGCTTCGTGCGCGCAGCGCAGATGCTTGATGTCACGACTGCGTCGCATCTGCGCCTCTGCGAAGGCCAGGGGGACGACCTGCTGGGTGTGTCCGGTACGGAAGAGTACATTTCCGTGTGCTCGCGCAAGACGGGCGAGGCGTTCGCCCTCGCCGCCCAGTTGGGCGCGCTCGCCGCCGGAGCGGACGACGAACCCTACCGCCGCTGGGGTCTCGCCTACGGTGTTCTGTTCCAGATCAATGACGACATTGCAGACGTCGGCGAATCGGATGAACTGCGCGCCCTAAAGGCCGAATGGAAAGGCCGCCTCGCCGCGATTTCGCGTGAAATCGGCTTCGATTGTACCATTAATTGCTAAGTTCTTTGCGGAGGCTCGCCCGTAAAGCAAGAAGCAATGGCGCGGAATTCTGCCTATCGCGGAATTATGCCCTTGCGTCCGGTGAAATGGTTTGGTATCATTCCGCTGTCCGATGAAAAATAGGCGAAACATATCCGATGCGGCCGAGAGCGCAGGGGAGCGCGACCTTCAGGAGAAGATCGACGCCTTCTGTCTGATGGACGACAAGTTCATGCGCAAGTGCCTTGAGAAGGCACGTGCGTCTGTGCAGTTCATCGTGCGGGCCTTGCTGGACGACGACTCGCTCGTCGTCAGGGAGTTTTCGACGCAGCGGACGGTCGCGAACCTGCAGGGGCGTGGCGCGACGCTCGATATCTACGCCGTCGACGGCAGGGGCCGCGAGATCGACATCGAGATTCAGAACGACCTTTCCGACGCAGACGCGCGCCGCGCGCGCTGGTATTCCGCGCTTCTCGACGCGAACAGCCTTAAGGCGGGCGAGGACCCGCGCAGCCTTCGCGAGACTTACGTGATCTTCATCACGCGTGGCGACTACCTCGGCGGAGGCAAAGAGTTTAGGGAGTTCGTCCGAATTGACAAGTCTGACGGAAAATGTCTTGGCGACGGCACGACCATCATCTACGTGAACGGCGAGAGCGAGAGTAACACTCGAGTCGGCAGGTTGGTTCACGACTTGCGCTGCAGTAATCCTGACGAGATGTATTCCAAGACGCTTGCAAATCAAGTGAGACGATTCAAAACGACAAAAGAAGGGAGAAAGGCAATGAGCGAAGTTCTCGAAAAAATGTGCGCGGAGGAGCGGATGGCCGGCTTACGCGAGGGAAAACGCGAGGGAAAACGCGAGGGCAAGAAAGAAGGACTGCTCGCGGCTGCTAAGCGTATTGTTCAGAGCGGACTTGCTACGCTCGACCAGGTGGTCACAACGCTAAAGCTTGACAAGGCGCAGGAGCGCGCCTTGCGCGCGATGCTGTAGCTGGTGGAATACGATAATACACCGTCTTTCAAAAAAAGGAGAATTCATTATGAACCTCAACCGTCGTCAGTTCCTCGGCGCCGCCTCGGCCGCCGCATTTCCGTTTATTTTCCCCGCATACGCGGGACTGAGCGTACGCAAGTACGCCGCCAACGAGAAAGTCAACGTGGGCGTGATCGGCATCGGCCGCATCTCCACCACGATGGACATCCCGCTCGCGATCAAGTTCACGGACCTCTGCCGCTTCACGGCGGTGTGCGACCTCGACTCCAAGCGCCTCAAGCACGGCGTGGACTTCATCCAGAAGCAGTACCGGAAGCTGAAGAAGGATAAAAACGCGCCCGTCAAGGCGTTCGCCGACTACCATGACCTGCTGGACGATCCGTCCATCGACGCCGTGGAGATCTGCCTTCCCGACCACTGGCACGCGCTCGTCGCGTGCGCCGCCCTCGCGAAGGGCAAGCACATCTGGCTGCAGAAGCCGTTCGCGCAGACGATCACCGAGGGCCGCATCATCGCGAACCTCGCGAAAATCCAGAACCGCGTGGTGCAGGTTGGCTCGTGGCAGCGCAGCGTGACGCAGTTCCACCGCGTGTGCGAACTCGCGCTCAACGGACGCGTCGGCGACATCGTGCGCGTGGAAGTGGGCTGCGGCTGCGACAAGCCGGGCGGTTCTTCGGCAGTACAGCCCGTGCCCGAAAACCTCAACTACGAGATGTGGCTCGGCCCGACTGACGAGAAGGCGCCCTACAACGAGACGCGCGTCCACGCGCAGGACCTCAAGAAGATCGCAAACCGTCCGGGCTGGATCCAGATGGCGCCGTATGGCTGGGGCATGATTACCAACTGGGGTGCGCACCAGATCGACATCGCACAGTGGGGCCTTGGCAAAGACGATTCCGGCCCCGAGTCTGTCAGCGGCACGTGCGAGTGGATGGACACGACGGGCGGCAAGCTCTGGAACGTCCACACGACGTACGACCTCCACTACTCCTACAACGGCGGCAAGACGGACGTCCACGTGTGCAACAAGTACCCGATGGGCATCAAGTTCATCGGCAAGAACGGCGACTGGCTCTACTGCATGCGCGGCAAGGCGGTCACGCCGAGCGATCCCTCCTCGTCCACGGGCGGCAAGATGAAGCCGCTGATGGCCTCCAAGGTCTCGCTCCTCGAGCCGATGGCGAACCCGGCGAAGCCGCTCAAGACCTCGAAGGACCACTGGAAGAACTGGCTGGAGGCGATCCGCGCCGGCGACCCCACGATGACCGCCACGAACGCCGAGGCGGCGCAGCGCTCGTCGACGGCGTGCTGTCTCGGGCAGATGTGCATGGAGCTCGGCCGCGGCAAGAAGGACGGCGCCACGATCAAGTGGAGTGCGCAGAAGGAGGATACGTGCTGCGACAAGGCGCGGGCGCTGATGAAGCCCTTCGCGCGCGGCAAGTACAACCTCACCGACGAGCTGGCCCGTTACGGGTTCAGCCCCGAGAAGATCCTGCGCGGCTAACCGCGCGCCGGCGGGAGCTATGGCGCTTCAACTGCCAACCGGGCGTCCCCTGTTCCTCGACGGAGGCATGGGGACGCAGCTCCAGGCCCGGGGACTCGCCGCCGGCGAGATTCCCGAGCTGTGGAACCTGTCACGTCCCGACGACATCCGTGCCGTCCACTCCGCCTACCTCGCGGCGGGCGCGGACGTAATCTACGCCAACACCTTTGGTGCGAACGCCGCGAAGTACCACGGCGACGCACCGCTTGCGGACGTCATCGCCGCCGGCGTGCAGATCGCCCGCGAGGCGGGAAGCGAAGGTCGCGACAAGCGCGACCCTCCCCTAGTTGCCCTCGACGTTGGTCCCACCGGCCGTCTCCTGAAGCCCGCCGGCGACTTCGAATTCGACGCCGCCTACGACGCGTTCGCCGAACAGGTACGCCTCGGCGCGGAAGCAGGTGCCGATCTCGTGGTAATCGAGACGATGGGCGACACCTACGAACTCAAGGCGGCCGTCCTTGCCGCGAAGGAAAACTGTAATCTGCCCGTCATCGCCACCGTCGCCCTTGGCGAGGACGGCAAGCTCCTCACTGGCGGCGACGTGGAGTGCGTGGCCGCGCTCCTGGAGGGCCTGCGCGTGGACGCGCTTGGCTTCAACTGCGGGCTCGGTCCGGACAAGATGCGCCCCTACGTGGAACGACTTGCGCGCGTCGTGTCGTGTCCCATCGCGGTCAAGCCCAACGCCGGCATGCCGAAGGTCGTGGACGGACAGACCGTGTTCACGGTCGGCCCAGAGGCATTCGCCGCCGACGTGGCGGACCTCGTCGCGGCAGGTGCGTCCATCGTGGGTGGCTGTTGCGGCACCACTCCCGCGCACATCGCCGCCGTCACTGCTCGCCTGGCCGCGACAAGCGCGGCCCTCCCGCAGAAGGAACGTCGGTGTGTGATTTCCTCTGGTATCCACGCGCTGGAGGTTCTCCTCGACGATACGATCGTGATCGGCGAGCGCATCAACCCGACGGGTAAGAAGCGTCTGAAGGCCGCGCTTGCGGAGGGCGATACCGCCTATGTTTTGCGTGAAGCCGTGTCGCAGGCCGAGGCGGGTGCGGCGGTACTCGATGTCAACACGGGCGTGCCGGGCCTCGACGAGGCGTCCGTGCTCGACCGCACCGTGCAGGCGGTCCAGGGCGTGGTTGATTTGCCGCTCCAAATCGACACGTCCGATCCCGTCGCCCTCGAACGTGCGCTCCGCCACTACAACGGCAAGGCGCTCGTCAATTCCGTGAACGGCAAGGAGGAATCGCTTTCTGTCGTGCTGCCACTCGTCGCAAAGTATGGCGGCGTGGTGGTGGCGCTCGCCCTCGACGAGCACGGCATTCCGCCCACGGCGGAGGGACGCCTCGCGATTGCGCGCAAGATCCTCGCGCGCGGCGCGGAGTACGGGCTTGGTCCAAACGACTTCGTCTTTGACGCGCTCTGTCTTGCTGTGAGCGCGGACGCGACGAGCGCGAACGTGGTGCTGGAAACGCTCCGCCGCGTGCGCGCGGAGCTGGGCTGTCGCACCGTTCTGGGCGTATCTAACATTTCCTTCGGACTGCCGGGGCGTCCGCACCTCAACGCCGCGTTCTATACGCTCGCGATGGGCGCAGGGCTTTCGGCCGCGATCATCAATCCGCTGTCGGCGGAGATGATGTCCGCATGGCGCGCGTACCGCGCGCTGACGGGCCGCGACCGCTCCTGCGAGGGGTGGATCGCGTACGCGGATGCTCTCCCTTCGGGAAGCGACAGGAGTGTCGCTTCCCCGAACGGTGGCTCCCCTGGGGGAAGCGGCGTCTCGCCGCTTCAAGGTCGCGACAAGCGCGACCCTCCCCCTGGGGGAAGCGGCGTCTCGCCGCTTCAATCCCCTCTTGCCGCGGCCATCCGCCGCGGCCTGAAATCTGATGCCGCCGAGGCGGCACGTGCCGAGCTTGCCGCCGGCCGCGCGCCAGTCGAAATAATCGACGGCGCAATCGTGCCGGCGCTGGAGGCCGTCGGACGCGGCTTCGAGGCGAAGACGGTGTTCTTGCCGCAGTTGCTTATGGCGGCGGACGCCGCCGGTGCGGCGTTTGACGTGATCCGCGACGCGCTCGCGAAATTCGGCGGTGCGCCCACGAAGATGAAGGGGCCGATCGTGATCGCCACCGTGAAGGGCGACATTCACGACATCGGCAAGAACATCGTGCGCGCGCTCCTTGAGAACTACGGCTTCAAGGTGATCGACCTCGGTCGCGACGTGTCGCCCGAGGTTGTGCTCGAGACCGCGCGGCGCGAGAAGTGTCGTCTCGTGGGACTCTCCGCGCTGATGACCACCACGGTGTGCTTCATGGAGGAGACGATCAAGCTCCTCCACGCCGAACTACCCGACTGCAAGGTGATGGTGGGCGGTGCCGTGCTCACGGCGGAATACGCCGCCGAGATACATGCCGACTACTACAGTCGGGACGCCATGGGGGCGGTGCGCACGGCCGAGGAGGTGTTCGCATGAGGATTGCGGGCGGCGAATGGCGGGGACGCGCCATCAAGGTGCCTACGGGCGACGCGGTGCGTCCTACGCAGGACCGCGTGCGTGAGGCGCTCTTCTCGATGCTGATGCATGAGACGCCGGGTGCGCGTTTTCTCGACCTCTTTGCGGGCGCGGGCGGCGTGGGGCTCGAAGCTCTCTCGCGCGGCGCGGCGGACTGCACGTTCGTGGAGCTCGCGCCGCGCCACCTCGCAATCCTGCGCGCGAACGTTTCCGCACTCGGCGCCGACGCGCGGTGTCAGCTCGTGCGGGCCGATGCCTTCACGTGGCTGGAGATCTTCGCAGGGGCGCCGTTCGACGTGGCGTTCGCCGACCCGCCGTACGAACTGGGCGTCGAGAAGGGGTATGCGGCGGTCCTCGCCACGCTCGCCGCGCGGAACGTGGTCCGCACCGGCGGACTCTTCGTGGCCGAACTCACATCTCGACAGACGCCGGACGAGTCGCCCGCGTGGGATCTCTGCCGCGACAGGACCTACGGCCAGACGCGACTTGCCGTCTACAGGAGGAAGTGAACGTATGAACACATGCTTTGACTTGCAGCCGCAGGCGGAGCGCCTTGTGGCGAAGCTGAAGGAACGGGGATTGACGTGCGTGACGGCGGAGAGCTGTACGGGCGGCGGCGTGGGCAGCGCGATTACGGCCGTGCCGGGGTCGAGTGCCGTGTTTCTGGGCGGCGTGATCAGCTATGCGAACGAGGTGAAGCGGGATGTCCTCGGCGTGCCGCAGGAGATCCTCGATACGCATGGCGCCGTGTCGTCCGAGTGTGCCGAACGAATGGCGGCAGGCGCACGCAACCTACTGAAAGCCGATCTCGCCGTGTCGCTCACGGGCATTGCGGGACCGGACGGCGGAAGCGCCGAGAAGCCCGTCGGCCTCGTGTGGTTCGGACTTGCGACGAAAGACGGCGTACACACCGAGAAGAAGGTCTTTAGCGGTGACCGCGCATCCGTACGCGCACAGGCGGTTACCCACGCGCTGGGCCTGCTCTTGTCCGCCGCATCAAGTTCTCCAAGCTCCACCGCAGTTCGCGACGTCCGGGGGCTTGCGTAACGCGTCCGCGTGTGATATACTATCTGCTCACTTTTCAACAAAAAAGGAACCAGAAACATGAAGATGATGTGGCAGCCCTCGAAGATTAAGCGCGCGCGGAAGATCGGTTTCCGTGCCCGCAAGGCGACCAAGGGCGGTCGTAAGGTGCTCGCAAACCGCCGTGCGAAGGGGCGCAAGCGCCTCACGCAGGTCTAAGGGACCGTTACGTGCATGTCCACGCGGCTCCCCGGCAAGAAGTACAAGAGCGTCTTCGACCGGGGGCGCCCGCTTCGCGGGCGTCTCATGACCGCGTGGGTCCTGCGTTCGGAGGACGCCGGCCGACAAGCCGGCGTCGTCGTTTCCAAGAAGAGCTTCCACGACGCCGTGGACCGCAACCGCGCCAAGCGCATCCTGCGGGAGGGGTTTCGCCTTTTGGTGGACGAAATGCCGGCGGATGTCGTTTGGGTCCTCGTGGGGCGCGCGTCGCTCGGCGGGCGGCGGACGGCGGACGTGATACGCGAGCTGAGGTACTTGGCGGGGAAATGCGGACGCTGATGATAGCCTGTATCCGCGCTTACCAGGTCGTGTTGAGTCCCCTGTTCCGGGGATGCTGTCGGTTCGAGCCGAGCTGCAGCAACTACGCGATCGAGGCGATTCGCGTACACGGGGCGCTGAAGGGTTTTCTGCTGGGGACGTGGCGGATTCTGCGGTGCCATCCGTTCGGCGCGCACGGGTACGATCCCGTCCCGCCGAAAGGCCGGTGGCGGAATGATTGTGAAAAATGGCAAATGGAATGTGAGAAGACATGAACAAGACAGACAAACTGATCGTGGCCCTGCTGGGCCTGTTGCTGGTGGGCTACGTGTGGCACTCCTTCAACCAGTCGAAGAAGGAGGCCGAGGCGCAGGCGAAGTACCAGCAGGAACTCGCCGCCTGGGAGGCTGCGCATCCTGAAGAGGCGGCGCGGGAGAAGGCGGCGCAGCCGTCCGCTGCGGCACCGGCCGCCGCGCAGCCTACGGCCGCCGCGCAGCCTACGGCCGCGAAGCCTGCCGAACCGCCGAAGCCGCGCGCGCCGGAGGCGTTCGTGACGCTCACGAACGGACAGTCCGGGGCGCAGGTGGAATTCGTGTTCTCCACGCGGGGCGCCACGCTGAAGTCCGCCACGCTTTTCGATTTCTCCGAGAAGCCCGGTGCGCAGGGTGCGGACAACCCCGCGCTCAAGCTCGACTTCTCAGCAGCGCCGGCGCTTGCGCTCTCTGGCGTGCCGGGACTCGACCCAGACGCCGACTGGACAGTGAAGGCGCAGACCCCGAACAGCGTCACGTTCGCCGCCGGACCGGTTGTGCGCACGATTACGCTGAAGGACAACTACCAGCTCGATGTAAAGGAGACGTTCACGGGCGTCCCCGCCGCCACGCCCACGCAGCTGTCGCTCGGCGTGATGTCCCGCACCTTGGCCAAGAACGGCACGCTTACGGGCGATCTGTCGATTGATTCCTTCCGCGCGACCGGCGAGAAGCCTGGCGTCGTGCACTGGGACGAGGAGGAGCCGCTGAAGGCCGACCTCGTGAGCGCGTCGGGCGGCTGCAGCTGCTCGGGCGGTACGGCGAGCGGACAGTCGCCCGTCTCCACGCAACGCGTCGAATCCCCCTCGAAGTGGATCGCAGTGAAGAACGGCTACTTCGTGACGGCGCTCTTCAACAGCTCGGAGATGCCGTCGGGCTTCTCCGCCACGGTCACGCGCCAGACCTCTGCGAAGGCGTACGTGCCGCAATCTGTCTCGGCGACGGCGGCGTTTTCAGCCCTGGGGACGGAGCGCAGCTACACGCTTTACGTGGGACCGAAAAAGCAGGCGATCCTGTGGGACCTCGGCCTCCGCGACGTGATGGAATTCGGGATGTGGCGGTGGCTGTGCTACGGGATGGTGTGGGTGCTGAACCTCTTCTACGCGCTGATCCCGAACTACGGCGTGGCGATCATCCTGCTCACGATCCTCGTGCGCATCCTCTTCTGGCCGCTCACGCACAAGTCCACGATCGGCATGAGGAAGATGCAGGAAATCCAGCCGCTTCTGAAGGAAATCCAGGCGAAGTACAAGGGCAATCCCCAGCGTCTCCAGCAGGAGACGTGGCAGCTCTACCGCGAGCACAAGGTGAACCCGCTCTCCAGCTGCCTGCCGATGCTCGTGCAGATTCCGGTGTTCTTCGCGCTCTTCGTGGTGCTGCGCGGCGCGGTCGAGCTGCGCTACGCGCCGTTCCTGTGGATTGACGACCTCTCGCAGCCGGAAGCGCTCCTCGCCGGCACGTTCCCGTTCGGCGGCCTGAACATCCTGCCGATCCTGATGGCCGCCACGATGGCGCTCCAGAGCGCGCTCACGCCGTCCACCGGCGACAAGAGCCAGCAGCGCATGATGATGGTGTTCATGCCAATCATGATGCTCGTCATGTTCTACAACTTCGCGAGCGCCCTGTCGCTCTACTGGACGCTGAGCCAGGTGATGTCGATCGCCCAGATGTGGTGGATCCGCAAGAAATACGGCACGTCCGCGAAGCCGTCCGGCAAGGACGGCGTGGTGGTGCCCGACGCGGTCGAGATGCCGCAGACGCGCCAGATGCGCCGCCACCCCTGAGGAGGTTGACATGGCGAAGAAGATCCTGCTCCTGAACGGACCGAACCTCGCGCTTCTCGGCACGCGCGAGCCGCAGATCTACGGCACGACCACGCTGGCGGACATCGTCGCCGCCACGCGCGCCGCGGCCGAGGCGCGTGGCTGGACGCTCGACGCGTTCCAGAGCGACGTGGAGGGTGAGCTCGTGCACGCCATCTGCCAGGCGCGCGGCGTGTACGACGGCATCGTCATCAACCCCGCGGCCTACACCCACACGAGCGTGGCGCTCCATGACGCCATCAAGGCGAGCGGGGTGCCCACGGTGGAGGTGCACATTTCCAACGTCTACGCCCGCGAGGGCTACCGCCACGAGTCTCTCACCGCGCCGTCGTGCGTAGGGCAGATTTGCGGCTTCGGGCCTAAAGGGTACCTGCTGGCGCTGGAGGCGCTCGCGTAGCCGCGTAGGGAGGGAGAAGTTCCATGCGTCCCGGATTCTGGCAGCTTGTAATCATCCTCGTGCTCGTGGTCATGTTCTTCGGTGGACCGCTCGGCGCGTTCATCCGCGGGATTCGCCAGAGGTCGCAGCCGCCGCCTCCGCCGCCGCGTCCGCAACCCCCGCGCGGACGCAAGGTGCGCGCCTCCGAGGACATCGTCGACGCGGAGATTATTGAACGGCACGACTAAATGTTGTTCAATTCACCGGAGTTCCTGCTTTTTCTCCCGCTCGTCTTCGCGGGATACTGGTTGCTGGGGGCGCATCTCCGTCTCCAAAACCTGTTTGTGGTGGCGGCGAGCTACGTGTTCTACGGCTGGTGGGACTGGCGGTTCCTGGCTTTGATTGTCTTCACAAGCGCGTGGAGCTGGATCTTTGGTCTCCTGGAGTCGAACGCCGAACCGCGTTCCGCCGCCTCGAAGGCGCGTCTTGCGCTCAGCTGCGTAATCAACCTCGGCATTCTCGGAGCGTTCAAGTACTACGATTTCTTTGTCGGACAGGCGGCCGAATTGCTGCGCGCCTGCGGTTTCGAGCCGCACGTCGCTTTTCTGCAGGTGGCCCTGCCGGTGGGCGTGAGCTTCTACACGTTCCAGGCTCTCAGCTACACGATCGACGTTTACCGCAGGCAGATCGCGCCTACGCGCGACCCGATTGCCTTCTTCGCCTTCATCAGTTTCTTCCCGCAGCTCGTAGCTGGTCCGATCGAGCGCGCAACGAACCTTTTGCCGCAGTTCCTTCGTCCGCGCGCGTTCGACTACGGCGAGGCCGTGCTTGGCTGCCGCCAGATGCTCTGGGGCTTCTTCAAGAAGTGCGTGGTGGCGGACAACTGTGCGGTGGCTGCAAACTTCCTTCTTAACGACGCTTCTCTCCACAACGGACTCGGCACATGGCTCGGTGTCTTGCTCTTTACGTTCCAGATCTACGGCGACTTCTCCGGCTACTCGGACATCGCCATCGGATGCTCGCGCCTTTTCGGCATCCGCCTCATGCGGAACTTCGCCTGTCCCTACTTCGCGCGCGACATTGCAGAGTTCTGGCGTCGCTGGCACATCTCGCTCACCACCTGGTTCCGCGACTACCTCTACATTCCACTCGGAGGCAGCAGGTGCGGCGCGTGGAAGCGCGTACGCAACACATTCGTGATTTTCCTCGTCTCGGGCCTCTGGCACGGTGCCAACTGGACGTTCGTCGCCTGGGGAGCGTTCCACGCCGCGCTGTTCCTGCCGCTTCTGCTCGGCGGACGCAACCGCCGCCATCTGGACGTCGTGGCGGAGGACCGCGCGCTGCCGTCCCTGCGCGAGCTCGGCGAGATGCTGCGCACGTTCTTCTTTGCGCTTCTTGGCTGGACGCTCTTCCGCGCGCAGTCGATCAGCGAGGCTGGCCGCTGGTTCCGCGACATGGTCGATGTGCGGACGTTCGGCTCGCTGCACCATCTGCCTCGCGAGACGACAATCGCGGCGGTCGCGGTCGCCGCGCTGCTGCTCGTGGAGTGGTTCAACCGTCGTGAGGCATACGGCTGCGCGCGTCTGCCGCGCCTGACTTCTATGCGATGGGGCGTGTACTTCGTCCTCCTCTGGCTAGTCGTGTTCTACACGCCTGGCAGCCAGACGTTCATCTACTTCCAGTTCTGAGGTGCGGACCATGCGACGATTTTTGAAACGCCTTATCCTGTTCGCCGCGATTCCGACCGTAATCGCGGTTGTGTGGACGGCGTTCGTCGTGGTCATGGAGTACCGCTCCTACGTGGGCGCGCTGACGCTCGCGGAAGGCGAGACGATGGTGGTGTGCGGCGACTCGCAGACGAAGGACGCGCTCGATCCCGCCATCATTCCGGGCCTGCGCAACTTCAGCACTGCGGCCACCACGTGCGACCAGGACGCGATGCGGCTGAAGGACGTGCTGGCGGCGAATCCCGGCAAGGTCCGCCGCGTGCTGATCGACGTTTCGCCGCTCAAGATCGGCTACGACATCTCGCGTCCGGTCTCAGAGCTCAACGCGGCGCGCGTCCATACGTTCATCCACTTCTACCACTTCAAGGAGAACAGGCGTCCGCTTGGATCCGTCCTCTCGCTCTGGCGTGACGTGGTGTTCAAGCGCAAGTTCAACGAGTTCCGCAAGTCGATTCTGCGCGGAAGGCGTTGGAAGAGCTCGCTCGTCGGCGGCTTCGATCCGTCAACGGGCGTGGGATTCGTCTCGCGCAAACTGCGCAAGATGGCACGGTCGGACGCGACGGACAAGGCTGCGCGCGTCAACAGCCGCCCGCCGGCCACTTCGGACCTGCCGCTGCTCGACATCCTGGAGGAGCAGGTCAAGCTTGTCCGCGCCGCCGGCGCCGAGCCGATAATCACGACGATGCCGCTTTCGGGGCCGCTCCGCGAGGCGATCGACCCAGCACGCCGCGCGGCGTTCACGCGGGAGGTGGAGGCGCTTGCGCGCCGTCTTGGCGTTGTCTACCTCAACTACCTGGAACTAGACCTGCCAATCGAGTGCTGGCATGACGGAAACCACCTCAACCGCGACGGGGCCGAGGTGTTCTCGAAGCGTTTCCTACGCGATCTCTAGATTTTCCAATTGCGCTCAGTGCCGTGATATGGTAGTATTTTCGCGTCCAAGGCGGGATGGGCTTTGGCCGGGTGGCCAGTGCGGAAGTTCCGCCGGTACGGGGGCGTGCGCACAGGCGCATGGTCCCCACAAAATCAGGAAAGCACTAATGAAAACGAAAATCCTTCTCGCGGCTGCGGTCGCGGCAATCGCGGGCACGGTGTCCGCCGCAACGTCCACCCCGGCAGGATGGACCGACGACTTCGAGGCCGCCAAAAAGCAGGCCGCCGCCGAAAACAAGCTGCTGCTCGTGGACTTCTCGGGAAGCGACTGGTGCGGCTGGTGCAAGAAGCTCGACAAGGAAGTATTCGCCAAGCCCGAATTCCTTGAAGGCGCGAAGAAGGATTTCGTCCTCGTGATGGTCGACTCGCCCAGCGACAAGAAGCTCCTCTCCGAAAAGGCCGCGAAGCAGAATCCCAAGCTCGTCGAGAAGTACGAGGTCCATGGATTCCCGACCGTCCTGATCATGGACGCCGACGGCGTAGTTCTGGACAAGACCGGCTACCGTCGCGGCGGACCGGAGGAATACTTGAAGAGCCTCGCTGAAATTAAGAAGTCCTCCGCAAAGCTGATCACCCTCAAGCGCGACATCGCAGGGAAGGCCAAGGGCGACCCTGCGCGCCTCGCGAAGATCGACGCCGCGTTCGCGGACGCAGAGGAGGATACTCTCAAGAAGAACTCGGACCTCATCCAGGAACTCCTCGACAACGACCCTGACGGCAAGTACGCCGCGAAGTATCCATTCGTCAAGTACCGCATGCCGCTCGACAAGAAGCTCAGGGCAGTGTTCGCCGACCTCAACGGCCGCTTCAGGAAGAGAATGAGGGAAGTCGCCGGCGAGGATAAGCGTCCTAGCCGCGAGCAAATGGAACAGGTCAGGTCTGAAATTGACGTCTATGCGGTCGAGTCCCTGCGCAAGCTATTGACGGAAACCACCAAGGAGCAGGCCGCCGCGCCCGAATACGCCAAGAAGGAGTACGCTTCGTTCATCAAGCGGCTTGAATCGACCCTCAAGGGCATCGAGGGCCGCGGCAAGAAGTCCGACAAGTCAAAGTGACATCTCGTCTCGCGTCTATCGTCTCACGTCATCGTGCCGTCTGCCATCCGGCACGATTCCGCTCATGGTGTGTGGCGCGCGCCAGATAGGGCGGGGCCTTCGCTGGTGAATTGACAGGTGAATTCCTATACCACGGATTCCCAGAAATATGATATACTAACCGCGCTGGACTTTTCAGACGCGCAGGGTCGTTTCAGCGAGTTCCGTCAAGCCGTGTGACTTGCCTCGCGAATGGTGCGAAAGAGGGTTCGGCAAGTGCCTAGAAAAACAAAGATGAAACTCGAAGAACTCAAGGGCAAGACCGTCGGCGTGTGCGTGTCGGGCGGCCTCGATTCGAAAACGATCTGCTGCGTCCTCCTGGACGCCGGCGTGAAGGTGAAGGCGTTCAGCGCGAACGTCGGCCAGCCGGACGAGAAGGACATCAACGACATCAAGAAGCGCATGGCCCCCACGGGCGTGGACACCACGATCGTGGACGTGACGAAGGAAATGGCCGAAATCTGCTTCGAGACGGTCAAGTGCCAGGCGATGTACGACGGCGGCTACTGGAACTCCACGGGCATCGCGCGCGCGGTGACGGTCCAGAAGCTCCTCCCCGCGATGAAGAAGGCCGGCTGCGTGGCGCTCGTCCACGGCGCGACGGGCCGCGGCAACGACCAGATGCGCTTCGAGCGCTACACGAACGTGCTCGATCCGAAGTTCGGCGTGTACGCCCCGTGGCGCGATTCGGACCTCCTCAAGAAGTTCCCCGGCCGCACCCAGATGGTCGAGTTCCTCGCGAAGCGCGGCATCGTCGCGTTCGTGGGCACGAAGAAGAAGTACTCCACCGATGCGAACCTCGCCGGCCTCTCCCACGAGGCGGAGGACCTGGAGTCGATGGAGACCTCCATGCGCATCGTGAAGCCCACGATGGGCGTGTGGCCCGAGAAGGCCCCGAACAAGGTCGAGAAGGTCACGCTCTCCTTCGTGAAGGGCCGCTGCGTGGCCGTCAACGGCAAGAAGATGACGCCGTATGAGGTCATGCTCGAGATGAACAAGATCGGCGGACGCAACGGCATCGGCATGAAGCACGCGCTCGAGAACCGCATCATCGGCACGAAGAGCCGCGGCGTGTACGAGGCGCCGGGCATGGAAGTGCTGAGCTGGGGCCTCAAGTACATCTACGAGGGCGTGATGGACCGCCGCTCGACGCTCCTCTTCCAGCAGCTCTCCAAGCTCGTCGCCGACCAGATCTACGACGGACGCTGGTTTGACCCCGCCACCCAGGCCGCGCGCGCCGCGATCCAGGTGTGGGCGGACAAGGCCACGGCCGACATCACGCTCGGCCTCTACAAGGGCAACATCTTCTTCGAGTCCCTCACGGGCCTCAAGGCCACGATCTACAACGAGGCCGACAGCTCGATGGAGGCCTCCAACGGACTCAACCCGCACAGCTCGCAGGGCTTCGCGGAAATCCAGTCCGTCGAGGCGAAGATGCTCGCGAAGTCGGGCCAGATCGTCGCAAAGTGACACAGCGAGGGGTGAGAAGATGTCGAGCCGCGAATACTCCGCCGACGAGCTGCGCGAGGTGCTGGCCGGGATGGGCGTCAAGGACGTCGTCTCGGCGGCGCGCTACGGCAGCGGGCATATCAACGACACGTTCAAGGTTGACTGCGCGTCCGGGACGTCGTACATCCTCCAGCGCATCAACACGGACATCTTCGACCCCGACGCCGTGATGTCGAACATCCGCCGCGTGACGGAGCACATCCGCGCGAAGGGCGGCGGCACGCTGGAAGTCGTCGCCTACACGCGCCCGTGGCGTCTCTACGCCTTCATCAAGGGTGCGCACACGGTGGACGTGATCACCGAGGCGGGACAGGCGTTCAAGGCGGCCAGCGCGTTCGCGGACTTCCAGAACGCGCTCGCCGACCTGCCCGCGCCTCGCCTGATCGACATCATCCCCAACTTCCACAACACCGTCTCGCGCATCGCGCAGCTCGACGCCGCGCGCGCGGCGGACGTGAAGGGCCGCGCCGCGTCGTGCGCCGCAGAGCTCGACTTCGTGGACGCCCGCCGCGCCGAGGCTTCACGGATCGTTGACCTCATGGCGCGCGGCGACATCCCCGAGCGCATCACGCACAACGACACGAAGATCAACAACGTGATGCTCGACGACGTGACGGGCCTCGGCACGCACGTGATCGACCTCGACACCACGATGCCCGGCTGCGCCCTCTATGATTTCGGCGACATGGTGCGCACCTCCACGGCGAACGCCGCCGAGGACGAGCGCGACCTCGCGAAGGTGTTTTCGCGCAAGGAGTACTTCGAGCAGCTCGTCAAGGGCTACCTCGGCAAGGCGAAGTTCCTCAACGAGGCGGAGCTCGCGAACCTCGCGTTCTCCGGACGCCTCATCACCCTCACGATCGGCATCCGCTTCCTCACGGACTACCTCGCCGGCGACGTCTACTTCCACACGACGTGCGACGACCACAACCTCGTGCGCGCGCGCACGCAGTTCAAGATGGTGCAGTCGATGGAGGAGCAGGCCGCCGACTACGAGGCGATCATCCGCGCGACCGCGCGCTGAAGAGAATTTGGAGAATAGACATGAAGTGGTCAAAGATGATGATCCAGACCCTGCGGGAAGATCCGGGGGACGCTGAAATCGACTCGCACAAGCTGCTCGTCCGGGCGGCGATCGTCAAGAAGACGGCCGCCGGGCTGTTCACGTTCCTGCCCCTCGGCATGAGGGCTCTGCGCAAGGTCGAGGCGATCGTGCGCGAGGAGATGAACCGCGCGGGCGCGCAGGAACTGCTCATGCCGATTCTCCAGCCCGCCGAACTGTGGCAGACCACGGGGCGCTGGGAGACGATGGGCGCGAACATGTTCAAGCTCAAGGACCGCGCCCAGCACGACTTCGCGCTCGGCCCGACCGCCGAAGAGGAGGTGACGGACGTCGTCAAGTCCATCGTCAGCTCCTACCGCCAGCTGCCGGTTATTGTCTATCAGATCCAGACAAAGTTCCGCGACGAGACGCGTCCGCGCTTCGGCCTCATGCGCTCGAAGGAGTTCATCATGAAGGACGCCTACTCCTTCGACGTGGATGCCGCCGGCGCGGACGAGAGCTACTGGACGATGTACCACGCCTACGAGCGCATCTTCGCGCGCTGCGGTCTCAAGGCGACGCCTGTACAGGCCGACGGCGGCGACATGGGCGACTCGATGACGCACGAGTTCCACGCGCTCGCCGACGCGGGCGAGGATGGCATCGCAAGCTGCCCCGCGTGCGGCTACGCCGCCAACCTCGAAAGAGCCGAACGCAAGCTCGCGGGAGGGTCACGCTCCGTCGTGACCGACGCGGCCGAGGCCGTGCCTACGCCGAACGCGCGCACGATCGAGGAGGTGGCGGCGTTCTTCGGCCTGCCGCCGTCCGCGTTCGTCAAGACGCTCGTCTACGTGGCCGACGGCAAGCCCGTGATGGTGTGCGTGCCCGGCGACCACGACGTGAACGAGGTGAAGCTCAAGCGTTTCCTGAAGGCGAAGTCCGTGGCGCTCGCGGATGCGCGGACGGTCGAGGAAGTGACGGGCGCGCCCGTCGGTTTCGCCGGTCCCGTGAAACCCGCGAAGGCGGACGTGCCGATCTACGCCGAATCGGCGCTCGAAGGGGCGTCGGGCGTTGTGGTGGGCGCGAACCAGTCCGATACGCACCTCAAGAACGTCGATCTCGCGCGCGACGCGAAGATCACGGCCTACGCCGACCTCGTCATCTGCGGCGCGGGCGATCTCTGCCCGAAGTGCGGCAAGCCGATGGAGCTCAAGCGCGGCATCGAGGTGGGACAGGTGTTCAAGCTCGGCACGAAGTACACGGACGCGTTCAAGGCCGTGTACAAGAACGACCAGCTCAAGGAGAACGTGATGATCATGGGCTGCTACGGCGTGGGCGTGAGTCGCACGATGCAGGCCGTGGTGGAGCAGAGCCACGACAAGGACGGCATCATCTGGCCCGCGAGCGTGGCGCCGTTCCAGGTGGTGCTCGACCTCCTCGACCCCGACAACGCCGACGTCGCGAAGGTCGCCGGCGACCTCGAGACGCAGCTGGAGGCGGCGGGCATCGACGTGCTCGTGGACGACCGCGCGGAACGTCCGGGCGTGAAGTTCAAGGACGCCGACCTCATCGGCTTTCCCGTGCGCGTGGTCGTGGGCGCGAAGGGCCTTGCGAACGGCGGCGTCGAAATCAAGCGCCGCGACCAGCCGAAGGAGGCGATGATCAAGGTCGCCCCAGACGCGGCTCTCGCCGCAATCCAGTCCGCCCTCGCCGTGTAACTCCTGTAATTGCCGGGGACGCAGCATGAGAATGATTACGAGGACAATGTTGGCCGTTTTGGCCGTTGCCGCCGCCGCAAGGGCCGGAACGGTCAAGGTCACTGACTGCGTTCGCAATGCGGAACTGGACCAGTGGGCCGCGTACGACGTGAAATTCTGCCGGATGGTCATGGACGCGGTGTTCAAGCGGGCCGGGCTGGCGACCGAACGAGCCACGTTTGACGAATCGGGGATGTTTTCCGTATCGAACGCCGAAGTCATCTGCTCGGCGTTCCGCACGCCCGAGCTGCTGAAAGACTATAAGTTTCCGCTCCAGCCGATCGGGCGCATGCACTTCGCGCTCTACACGACGCCGTCGCGCGCGATGTCAATGATGTCCGTCAAGATCACCGACTGGCCCAAGATGCGCGTCGGCTATTCGCCTGTTTCGCAGGGACAGAACGACGACCGCGAGAAATACTTCCAACATGCCCGCCTTGCGCCGGACTACGTGGAGTTTCCCACGAGCGGCGGTGCCGTGGAGGCCCTTCGCGCGGGCAATGTGGACGTGCTGTTCCTCTACACGCCTTTCGGAAAGCGCCCGGAAGGATTGGTGGAGGTTGTCCCAATCGGGGCGCGCAACGTCTATTTCGCTGTCCGGAAAGACCGCCCCGAGTTGTATCAGAAGCTCCGCGACGCCTACCGTTCATACTATATCGAGGAGATTGACCAGTTCGACGCGTTGCGGGAGAAGATGCTTGGGTTCCCGAAGCCGCAGAAGCGCGTGCGCGTGGCGGCCTACGCCAGAGGCAACCTGTTGGAAATTACGCCGGACGGCGTGATGTCGGGCGCGCTGGACATGTGGCTGAAGACGATTTGCAGCCACACGCACTGGGAGCTGGACTTCGTGTATGGCGGTTACGACGAAAGCCTCTCCGACGTGAAGGAGGGGAAGCTGGACATCATCGGAGGGATTGGATTCGACGTCTCACGCCGGCCGCACTACCGCTTTCCGCACACGCCCATGGGGATGCTGCGCGTCTATCTCTGGACGCGGCCGGGAAGCCGCTATCGTCCTGGCGATCCCAAGAGCTGGAAAGGCATGAGGGTCGGCATGCTGTCCGGCGCCATCAGCTCGCAGCGCGCCAAGCGGCAGTTCGACAGGGATGCCTCCGAGGTGTCCTACCGCGAGTACGCGACGGACCGCGCGATGCTCGCCGCCTACTTCAAGGGCGAGATCGACGCGTGCATCGACGTGGAGCAGCCCGAGTTGGCAAACGAGGTGGCGCTGCATCTCTATGCGTCCCATCCAATGTACATCTGCACGTCGATCAAGCGCACGGACCTCTTCGACGAGCTGGAAAGGGCAATTGACGAGGTGTGTGACGACTTGCCGAAGTACATGCGCATGATCAGCGAGCACCACTACGGCGTGCGCAGCGAGATGGCGGCCCTGACGCTTAAGGAGGCCGAGTGGCTCCACGAGCGGGTCAAGGATAAAAAGCCCGTGCTGATCGATTTCTCGCCGTGGCCGTTCCAAATCTACGACAGCCACGGGAAGATGACGGGCATGGTGGACGCGCTGCTATCCGAGATCGCGCACAAGACGGGCCTGAACCTGAAGGCCGCGCCGCAGACCGGCATCCAGACGGCTGAGGCCAAGTTCATGCGCGGGGAGACGGACTTCTGGGTTCCTTTCCCGGAGGTCGCCGCGGAGGCCACGTACGGGGCGACCAGCGTGTTCTCGCTGCCGATTCCGCAGACCGTCGCCAAGCAGTACGGCGCGAAGGAGGAATACCAGGAGCTGGAAATGTTCGCTCGGCCGGACGTCGCGCCGGAACTCGTGTCCATCCTGCGCAAGGCTGTCAACGGCATAGATTCGTCCTACCTCCAGGAGGTGATCATGAGCGCCGCCGTCGAGCGCAAGGTCGTCCACCGCGTGTTCGGGATGACGCGCGAGGAACTGACCGTGGCGATTATCGTGGTAGCCCTCGTCATCATGATGGCCGTGGCCGCATACGGTATTGTGATGATGATTCTCCTCAAGAAGGAGGCGGCTCGTGCCAACAAGGCCGCAGCCACCGCAGAAGACCATGCGCAGGCGAAGACGCGGTTCCTCGCGATGATGTCGCATGAGCTGCGCACGCCGCTCAACGCCGTGATCGGGTTTGCGGAGTTCATGTCGCGCGAGGGACTGGGCGAGCTGAAGCGCAAGGAATACACGGACGGCATCCTGCTGAGCGCGACGGCCCTGCTGGAGCTGATCAACGACATCCTGGACCTCTCGAAGCTGGAGGCCGGCGCCATGAACATGCGCACGGGCGCGTGCGACGCCGGACAGCTCCTCCGCGAGCTGCCGGCGATCTTCGGGTACCGGGTGCGTCGCCACGGAGTGAAGCTCCGCATCGAGACCAAGGGCGACGTCCCCATGCCGGTCGTGGAGCTCTCCCAGCAGGGGATGCGCCAGATCCTAATCAACCTCGTCGGCAACGCCGCGAAATTCACGGAGCGCGGCGAGATAGTAGTGACCATGAGTTGGGCTGCGGCCACGCACATGCTCACGCTGGAAGTGACCGACACGGGCTGCGGCATCTCGGAGGAGAAGATGTCCAAGCTCTTCGACCCGTTCGTGCAGGACATCGCCAGCCGCATGCGCAACAACAGCGGTGGGGACCTCAAGGGGACGGGACTCGGTCTGCCGATCGTCAAGCGGATGGTGGAGAGCGCGGAGGGCACGATCACGGCGGCAAGCGAGCTTGGCAAGGGAACGACGTTCCGCATAGAAATTCCCAATCTGAGGGTCATCGAGCACATGTCCACCGCCCCGCGCGCCGCTGAGGAGACCATCCGCGCGGCTCTTCCGGAACGCGTGCTCGTGGTGGACGACATGGCCATGAACAGGAAGATCCTCGGCATTCACCTCGCCAACCTCAAGATCAAGGACATCCGCTACGCCGACAACGGCGAGACGGCGATGGAGGTGATGAGGGAATGGGTGCCGGACCTGGTGCTGTCCGACATGTGGATGCCGAAGATGGACGGTACCCAGCTGGCGGAGGCGATGCGCCGTACCCGCGAACTGGCGGAAATACCCATCGTGGCCGTGACCGCCGACGTAGATGTGGGGTCCACGTACGACATGAGTCTCTTCGCTAAGATCATCGCAAAGCCAGTGACGGCCGACAAACTCCGTGCGCTGTTTGGGGAAATCGGCTGAGATTTTTGATATACTATCCGCCACATGAGCGAAGATACTACAGTTGAAAAGGAACTGGGGCCGCTCAAGCCGGGAGACCGGTTCGGCGACTGCACGGTGGAGCGGCTGCTTGGACAGGGCAGCATGGCGAGCGTTTTTCTCGTGCGGGCGTCGGACGGGGCGCAGTACGCGCTGAAGGTGATGGACCCCGAACTCGCGAAGAAGGATCCGACATACAGGGAACGTTTCCTGCGCGAAGCGGAATTCGCGATGAAGATACACCACCGGAACCTGATTTCCGTGCATGACGCGGGGGAGGAGTCCGAGAGGGGTTTCTGCTACATACTGATGGACTACATGCCGGGAGGTACCGTAAAGGACCTCGTGAGGAAGAAGGGCGCTCTGCCAGTTGCCCAGGCAATCCAGATCGCCACGCAGTTGGCCGTGGCCATGGAAGTCGCCCACGTCCACGGAATCATACACCGCGACATCAAGCCCGACAACATCATGTTCGACGCGGACGGGGTGCCGAAGCTGGCGGACCTGGGCGTGGCGCGTTTTGCTGCCGACGCGCATCTGAATACGCAGAAGGGCATGATCGTCGGTACGCCGGCGTATATGGCCCCCGAGCAGATGATAGACTCGCACCACATCGACGAGCGAGCGGACATCTATTCGCTCGGGCTCGTGCTCTACGAGATGCTTGCGGGAAAGAGCCCCAACGCGGGCAGCACGATAATGGGGCTTATCGCGAAATCCATCAAGGGCGAGCCGTTGCCTGACGTGCGGACGATGCGCCCGGAGGTCTCCGCGTCGGTGGCGTACGTACTGTCGCTCATGCTGGCGCCAAAGGTTGAACAACGCCCCCATACGTCGCGCGCGGCAGCGGATCTCCTCACGCGCGCGGCGGCAGGTGGGCTCCTGATTCCGGAGACTCCGCCCAAGTCGGACGATGCGCCTTCCGAGCATGTTCCCTGGTGGGAAAGCCCCGTGTCCGTCATTTTGCTCGTAATTGCCGCGCTTTTCGTAGGGTTTCTGGCCGCATGGTGTGTTTTTTCTTGCGCAAAACGCTAGGGGATAGTCAGTCAAGGTGTGGTCTTTTGCACGGCAACTGGGACGCCCCACGAATCAAAAATTTATGGTACAATACAGCCCTTGTCAAATAAGGAGACACGAACACGATGAAAAAGATTCTATTCGCCGCCGCGTGCGGCCTGGCCGCCGGAGCGTTCGCGCAAACGGCATCTACCCTCATGACCACACTCTGGGGGGCGCAGGTGACGCCCGAAAACGCCTGGCGCGGCTATCCGCGTCCACAGATGGTCCGTTCGAACTGGACCAACCTGAACGGACAGTGGGACTACGCCATCACCGACATTGGCAAAACGGATGCCCGCCCCGAAAAATGGGACGGCAAGATCCTCGTGCCATTCGCGCTTGAGGCCCCGCTTTCCGGCTGCAACGGCAAGCTGCTCGAGCCGCACCAGTACCTCTGGTACACGCGCAAGATCAACCTCGACCCGAAGCCGGGCGAGAAGATTCTGCTCCACTTCGGTGCCGTCGACTTCCGCGCGATCGTGTACCTCGGCCACGACGAGGTGGGCTGCACGCCGCACGAGGGCGGACAGCTCCCGTTCACGGTCGACCTCACGCCCTACGCGAAGAAGGGCGAGAACACGCTCACCGTGCTCGTGTGGGACCCGACCGAGGCGCACATCAACAGCCGCGGTAAGCAGTCCTTCAAGACCTACGCCTGCTTCTACACGCGCATGAGCGGCATCTGGCAGACCGTGTGGATGGAGACCGTCCCTGAACAGCACATCGCCGACTATGACGTCGTCCCTGACATCGACAAGGGCGAGGTGACGCTTACCTTCAAGGTAGACGGGCTCTCTTACGCCGACGCGGGATTATTGGGACCCGACAAGGGCAAGGTCAAGATCATTCAGGACGGCGCGTGCGTTGCCAGCGAATCATTTCTTCCCGGCAAGCCCTGCACAATCAAGATGCCGGCGGACTTCAAGCTGTGGTCGCCTGAGTCGCCCGCGCTCTACGACTTCACGGCGAAGTTCGGCAATGACGAGATCAAGGGCTACTTCGGCATGCGCAAGTTCGAGAAGCGCATGGACGCGAAGGGCGTCCTCCGCTTCTTCCTCAATAACAAGCCGTATTACGTGATGGGCACGCTCGACCAAGGTTGGTGGCCGGACGGTCTGCTCACGCCGCCCTCGGAGGAGGCGATGGCGTTCGACATCCAGACGCTCAAGAACTGCGGCTTCAACGCGATGCGCAAGCACATCAAGGTGGAGCCCCTGCGCTACTACGCGCTTTGCGACAAGATGGGCCTCCTGCTCCTCCAGGACATGCCCAGCACCACGCACAGCGCGCACGACCCGTTCCACTGGGAGGTCACGAAGGGCTACGACCTCTACCGCCGCGAGTTGAAGGGTCTAGTGGACCTTCTCCGCAAGGTTCCGTCCATCGTCATCTGGGTGCCCTACAACGAGGGCTGGAGCCAGCACGATCCGGTTCTCACGCACACGACGCTCGACTTCGTGAAGAAGTACGACCCCACGCGCCTCGTGGACGGTCCGTCCGGCTGGTGCGACTTCGAGGGCGGCTCCACGTTCCAGCGCGACAAGAAGGGCCGCACCACCACGCAGCACCTTCCCACCGACCAGTGCGAGGCGGCCGACATTGTCGACTACCATGCGTACCGCGGTCCCGCGATGCCGCCCGTGAACGCGCGCCGCGTGAGCTTCCTCGGCGAGTTCGGCGGCCTCGGACATCCTGTCAACGGCCACATCTGGCGCGAGTTCGCGCAGGGCAAGGTGCTGGGCGAGAAGACCGGCAGCTGGGGCTACGGCGGCATTGAGGACACCAAGACCCGCGAAGGGCTGGAGAAGACCTATCTCGGTCTCATCGAGAAGCTCGGCGATTTCGCGGAGCAGGGTCTGGCCGGCTCCATCTACACGCAGACGACGGACGTCGAGATCGAGATCAACGGTCTGCTCACGTACGACCGCAAGGTCCTCAAGTACAACCCCGCCGTGCTGAAGGCGGCGCACGACCGCGTTCGTGCCCGCGCAAACGGAAAGTGAGCGAAGCCGTCTCCAGACCAGCGTGGTCCGTGTTGCCGGAGGAGTGGAAACCGCTCCTCACGGCGCGCGGGCTGCGCGCGTTCCGCGCGGAACAGATCCTGCACAGTCTCTACCGCGACTGGATCATGGACTGGGACGCCGCGACGACGCTCCCCAAGGACTTCCGCGAGACGCTGAAGACGGAGTTCCCCCTGTGCGTCCCCGAGGTGCTCGCGCAGGACCGCGCCGAGGATGGAACCTCCAAGCTCCTGTTGGGGCTCTCCGACGGCAACTCGGTGGAGACCGTGGTGATTCCCGCGAAGGGACGCTTCACGCAGTGTGTCTCCACGCAGGTGGGGTGCGCGATGGGGTGCGCGTTCTGCGCGAGCGGCAGCAAGGGGCTCGTGCGGTCGCTGGAGGCGGACGAAATCGTGGCGCAGGTGATGACAGCGCAGCACCTCTTCGCCTCGCCGGAGAACAAGCGGCAGGGATCCGGCCTCTGCCTCACGAACCTCGTGGTGATGGGCATGGGCGAACCGTTCGCGAACTACGACGCGACGCTGCGCGCGTTGAAGCTCCTCAACGCGGGGAAGGGTCCGAACCTCGGAGCGCGCCACATCACTCTTTCCACATGTGGTATCGTGCCGGGCTTCGCGAAGCTCGCGGCGGAGGGTTACCAGTTCGAGCTCTCCGTGTCGCTCCACGCGCCGAATGACGAACTCCGCTCGCAGCTGATGCCCGTCAACAAGCGGTGGCCGATCGACGAGCTGCTCGCGGCCTGCGCGGCGTATACGCGCGAGACGGGTCGGGTGATCACCTTTGAGTACACGCTCGTGAAGGGCTTGAACGATTCGCGCGCGTGCGCGGAGGAGCTCGTGCGGCGTCTACGGCGTCTGCCCTCGTGCAAGGTCAACCTCATCCCGCTCTCGCCCGTCGACCACCGTCCCGACCTCGAAACGCCGGACGAAACAACGCAGCTCGCGTTCCTCGACGTGCTCATGAAAGGCCACATTCAGACCATGTTGCGCCGTAGCAGGGGCAAGGATGTGGCTGCAGCGTGTGGCCAGCTGCGTCTGCATGTTGAAAAAATGTAGTTTTCCGGGCCGTTTTTGCACTCCAAAAACTTTTTTCACTTTTTTTCAAA
>CADCOC010000025.1 GCA_902802945.1 uncultured bacterium
CGCTATTTCACTCTGGCCCATACTCCACCTGTTCCACTTGATTTTTCATCTCAGTTATCATGCCACGCATATAGCAATCTCCGTGCCAACATAAAACCAGCAAGAAATTCACTACTCCCGGCCTCTCCATGATCAGATTCTAAACAGGTGGTTAAATCTTGAATGCTTTTCTTTTGCGCAACGATCTATAGCGGGGCACAGCAGCAGATTCGGCCGACATCGGCAACGAGGCTTCGCTTCAGTTCACACATCCCAGCAACTTGAAAAACAGGCCGGCGCAGGCGAGCGTATCGTCAAGGGCGTCGTGGCTGTTGGTGCCGTCGATGTTGAGCGCTTCAATCAGGTTTGCGAGCGAGTAGCTGTCCAATCCCGGGCGCAGGTGACGGGCGAGCGCGAGCGTATCGCACGTCTCGATGCCGTCCGGCGCGAAGCTGATGTCGAACTTCCTGCACTCCTGTCCGAGCATCCGCATGTCGAACTTGTTGTTGTGCGCCACGAGCAGCGCATCGCTCCCCAGAAACTCGAAGAACTGACGCATCGCCTCTTCCGGTGCCAGACCATGCTCCGCGAGAAAATCCAGCGACAGCCCATGCACCCCTTCCGCCCATGGGTTCATTTCGCACGTGGGGCACACATACACGCTGAACGTGCGCGCACGCACGCCGTCCACATACTCTACGGCGGCGATCTGGCAGATTTCGTCCCAGCGCGAGCAACCGGTCGTCTCCGTGTCGAAAACGACCACCCGCCCGCTCCGGGCATATTCCGCAATCTGCGGCACTGTGTTGGCGCTTATTCGCATGGGTTCAATCCTGATGCTTTACACCGCCGGGTCGCCGCAGAAGTCGCGGCGGCCGCAGTCGCGACAGAAGTCGCCGCGCCAAACGGAATCGAACTGTTCGATGAGCGGCGCGACGAGCGCGGGATCGTCAGTCAACACGCCATTCTCGAAATTGCGTTTCTTCTCGCTCTTCGCGCCCATCCCCGCACCGGTGAGGTTGGCCGAACCGAAGTATGCCTTCGCGCCATCGACGATGATGCACTTGAAATGAACGCGCGGACACAGCATCCGCTCCATCCCCTCCCACAGGCCGGGATAGCGGTCGAAGTCCTCGCGCCAGTTCGGCCCCGGCTCCTTCGCGTGAATGAGCCGCACCTCGATCCCGCGTTTCACCATCCCCGCCAGCACCTCCAGAAATGGCACCATGTCGCGCCCGCCGCACTTGGCCGCCGTAGCATTTTGCGCAGGCGGCTCGACGTACAGATCCTTGATGTCGGCAGTTGCGATCCACAGCCGTTCGCGCACCTGCGGCACAATCCCGCAGACGACCGAGGTGTAGATTTCGCGGTTAGAGAGGAAGGTGGTCATGACAGAAGCTTTTCGTAAACTGCCGCGTCATGCGCCGAGAAACAGCAGAAGATGATTTCCATTGGCGGCGCCTCGGTGATCGCGCCGTACCGGGTTGTGGCGGTCAGCGGCAGAAGTATACCATTTCCCATTTCGGAATTCAGCACATACATGAGGCATCTTCCCATTTTTGTCATGATTGGTGAAGCCTTATTTTTCTTCCCCATTCGGCAGGGTTTGCTCCATCGCTTGTCAAAACCCAAAGAACCGGATAAGGCGGCGGATTATCTGGCGCGGGACCGCATCCGTCCGTGATGTAGATGAGACACGACGGCTCGATTTCAGGATGCTCCGCAATATATACAAACGGAGGTCGGAAATCGGTGCCGCAATGTCCGTATGTGTTCCACTCCGGCGAATGAAACGGATTGTAGGCGTCGAATTTCTCGGCGTGCTGGATTTTGCTGTCGCACTGCATGACGGTGAGTTCATAGTCGCCAAACGTGTTAAGGAGAGATGTGAGTTCCGAAAAGAACTGCGGCAGGTCGGCGGTGGTGCTGCCGCTCGTGTCCACCGCTACCGCGGCCTGCAGGCGTTCCTTGCGCGAGCTTTGCAGGTACAGCCCCTGCGAGACATGCCGCCGGTTGGGCGGCAGCCACCGACGCGACCCGCCGTAGCAGCTCGTCACGAACTGCGCCAGCACCTCCTGCCAGCGTATCTGCGGACGCAACGCCGCCCGCACGACGCCTTCCAGATGCGCGGGAAGCGTCCCGCGCGTTCTTTCGATCTGCTGTGCCACGGCTACGATCCGCTCGCGTATCTTATCCGCCAGGTCTTTGGTGATGATCGGCGCGAAGTCCTGGTCGAACCCGACCTCGCCCCATTGATCGGTTACGATGGGGTCATTATCTCCAGCAGAGCGCGCAGGGGACGCAGATTTTTGCTCCTCATCGGATCGATTGGGATAGACGTGCTTGTCGAATTGGCCATTGCTCTCTCCACCGCCACCAGCCTCGTTGCCGCGTTGTGCGGTTTGCGGCGGCGTATCCCCCTTCCGCAAACATTCGTAGATTTCCTCCGCCGAAAGCTCCTCCCATTCCGGCTTTGGCATCAGACAATCTTCAGGGGGCTTCAGTCCCTCTTTTTTCAGCATCCGGTTCACTTCCATGTCCGACGCAACGTTGAACTCCGAAAGCTCGCGCGTCTGGCAGCGTAGCATGTGCATGAGAACGCAATGCCACACCTCGTGCGCCAAAACGAACAGTCTCTCGTCCGCAGGGAGCTTGGCGCAGAACGCAATGTCCATGAAGATTCGCTCTCCGTCCGTAGCCGCCGTGCGAAGCCGCATATCCCGCACCGGCACGAACTCCAAGCGCATCAGGAACCCGCCCGTGAACGGGAACCGCACCAGCAGTCTCTGCCGGTCCTGGCACATCAGCGCATACGTCGCATTCTTGAGTTTCGCAATTTCTTTCTCCGAAAGAGACATCTTAAATCCCTTTACACCTTGATCGCGCATCTTTTACGAAGTGCCTTGCCGTGCTTGTCCGCCCACTCCTTGTATCTCCGATGTCGGAAGAGCTTTTCGGCAAACACCGCACTCCCCTCGCGCTTGTTGCCCGCCATCGCGTCTATCATCGCCATTGAAGCGAAGTCGCTCGAAAGCTCCATGCAGATGCGGTAGAATCCGTCAATGCGGCGGGACTCCTCTTCCTCGTCCTTGCCGCGCCAAAGGAGGTACGTCATCGCCGCGCAGAGCGCGTACTTGCGGTCGGAGGCGTCGGGAACCTTGATCGGCTTGTCCGGATTCGTCATCATCTCCAGCACGTCGTCGAACGTCTCGTTGATCTTGTGGAACTCCATGAACTCCACCCCGGCGCGATTTCCGACAAGTCCGTAAACGACCTTTCGGAGAAGCGACTCGTTGCCGTCCCCGAACTGCATGAGCATCCGGCTCACGCGCTCCCACGAACGCGGCGTCGGCCAGCCGCGCTCCAGGTTCTCGCCCTCCTGGTTGAAGAGGCACCCCGGACGGTACCGGATGAAGCCCATCACGGACGGATGGATGTCGTGCGTCCGCGCCCAGGCGATCCAGCTCTCGACGTCCTCCTGCATCTCAACGTGCAGAAAGCGGTTGGCGAGGGCAGAAGACATCGTCGCCGCGACCGCGCGGTCCTCCGTCCTGTTTCCCGCCGCGCAGATGTACCATCCGTCCGGCACCTTGTAGAGCTCGCCGAGCCGCCGATCGAGAATGAACTCGTAGGCGGCGACCTGAAGCGAACGGTCCGCAGCCGTAATTTCGTCGAAGAGGATGATACCGCGAGACTCGGGATCGCGCGGCCACTCGCTCGCCACGAGCCACTTCACGCCGTCCGGCCCCGGTACGGGGAGCCCTCGAATGTCTACCGGCTCTCGTTGCGCGAGACGCACGTCGATGAACCCGATTCCGAGTTCCCGCGCCACGTCGCGCAGAATGCTCGACTTCCCGAGTCCCGGCGCGCCCCACACCATCAGCGGTGGCAGCGCACTCGCCATCTCGGGATTCGCCGCCAGCGCGTTCAGCTGCATCTTCAGCAGCTTCTCCAGCTCCTCGCCCGTCACGCGGTTGTGGAGGTCAAGTGCAAACGATTCATCATTCTGACTTGCCATCTATTTCTTCCTTTACTTTACATCCGTATCGTATCAAAGTTTTCTGCAATTCGGGTACAACCGTCCACCGCCACTTCGAAAGGTCGGTGCGATCTTCTGGCTTCATCTTTTCACGCAAAAGCGTACAGGCCAGCGCATCGTTGCCTTTCTCATCATGCGCCCTAGCAACAACGCCCGGCGAGAGCGATTCAACCATCGCGATGAACTTGATCGCACGCAACTCTGCAATACGGCTATCCCTGCAACACAGGATGACGAAATCCTCATGCGAAACGACATCCCAGAACCCATCCGTCTCATGTATCGCCGCATCAAAAATCTTCCATGCCCGCGCCTCCAGGATTTCGTCGATCCAGGCGAGATTCAATTCATGCCCGGCTATCGCAAAGTGCATGAAGAATTCCGGTACGTTGTCTGCGTCCAGAGCGCGCCGCTCTGCCGGCGTCACAAAGTGATTGTCTTTCGTTTGGTTCATCACACCTCCTACAGCAATATCCGTGCCAACATAAAAGCAAGCGGCGGAAGGCGCATACTGCGCTCCCGCCGCTCAATATTTCACCAACTGCTCAAAAACTGACTATACAGCCGGGGCACTGCAGAAGTCGCGGCGCGAGATCCTAGAAGTTCCTCGTCAGATGTACGATCCGTATGTTGCGAGCGCCTGCTCGGACCATTCCGGCTTGAGAAGCTTGTTCGCCGCGTCGCAGTTCGAGAAGCGCATCTTCTGCGAATCGAACTCGAGGCGCGTTCCGGGGAAGCGCGTGGCGACGGTTCCGATGAGTCCCATCAGCGACACCTTGCCACCAAGCTCGAACGGCGTGTTCGCGGGACGATTCTCCAGCACGGCCTGTAGGAATTCCGCATGGTGGTTGCGCACGCGCGGGTACTTCTGCGGCGGACGCTTGAACGCGCGCATGCGTTCCTGCGGCACGATGCGCAGACCGCCCGCGCCGTGCGAGCCGTACATCAGCGTCTCCTTGTCGCACTTCACCCACGCCCCGGACCATCCGCGCTTCAGCGGATCGAACTCCTGGTTGGCCTCCAGCGCGGGCGGACGCGGCGCGGTGTTGTTGACGTCGTACCAGTACGCGGTGAACGCGGCGCGCGCGCCCTTCGCCGGAAACTCGAACTTGTAGCGCGGGTTGAGCGGGAACGCCTGCGGCGTCTTCGCGGGGTCGAACCCCGGCGCGTCCACCGTCACCGCCGTCGGCAAGTCGAGGTCGAGCGCCGTGACGAGCGGACCGAGGATGTGGCACACCCAGTCGGTCATGCACCCCTCGCCGTAGGGGTACCAGTTGCGCCAGTGTCCCGGCGTGACGTCCTTGAAATAGGGACGACGGACAGCAGGCCCCTGCCAAAGGTCCCAGTCGAGACCGGTCGGCACCGGCACGTGCGTGTTGAAGAACTCCGGAGGATCGCAGTAGAAGTACCGCACGCTGTTACAGTAGAGATGCGCCTCGCGGGCCTGGCCGAGCTCTCCGCTCTCCATCCATTCGCGCAGCGACTGCGTGGTCGGGAACGAGTTGCCCTGCATCCCGACCTGCGTGATGATGCCGGCCTTCTTCGCCTCGCGCATCATGGCGACGGTCTCGGCGAAGGTATGCCCCAGAGGCTTC
Organism: uncultured bacterium; assembly: GCA_902802945.1. Lineage (GTDB taxonomy): Bacteria > Verrucomicrobiota > Kiritimatiellia > RFP12 > UBA1067 > RUG572. Next base: position 5,614 of record CADCOC010000025.1, read on the forward strand.
TCGCAGAACACCGGCACCTTGTATTTGAGCGCTTCCAGAAACGCGACGCAGTGCGAGTGGTCCGGCACGACGATCGTCACCGCGTCGAACGTGCCTGCGCATTCGGCAAGCATCTTGCGGTAGTCTTTGTAGAACTTCGCCTTCGGCTGGGCCTTCCTCAGCCAGTCGAGCGACGGCTCGTACACGTCGGCCGCACACACGACCTCCGCAAGGCCCGTGCGCAGAAAGTTGTTCAGGTCGCCGCGAGCCATCCCGCCCGTGCCGATCGCGGCGATGCGCACCTTGCGTCCGCCGTACGCAGGCTTCGCGGATTTCGCGGCAAAGGACGGAAACGCCGCCCCCGCAAGCGCGGCCCCGCCGCCGATTTTGATGAAATCACGTTTTGTTATGTTCATTTGTTTTGTCCTTTCTTCTTTTCTTCACCGGACGATGCACGGCTTTTCACCAACTCCGCCATCGGCATTGCGGTGATATTATAGCATAAATTGCGTCCGCAATGGCGTCACCTGTACACGTTGCTTAAGAGTTTCTTCCTTTTGGCGTCGCCCAGCAGTCGGTCCGTTTTGGACAGGGATTGTCGAATCAGCTGAAATGCGCGGAACGCCGCGTTTACTGATGGTGGGCGCGACTGGACTCGGACCAGTGACCCCTACCGTGTGAAGCATACCCGGCTTGCCGCGTGACACCGCAAGGCAACGCATAAGGCCGCAAAACACGGCGTCCCGCGCACGGCACTCGCCGGGGCGGGGCTGGCAGATTCCCTTCTGTCCCAAGGTTTGTCCCAAAGCCTTTTCGGGTGACACCGCCGTGAATTCTACCACAATCCCGCGCGGCGCGCCACGGGCACAATGAGAAAATGAAAAAAAATGAATTTCCCTATTGACGGTGATACATCACCTTTGATATACTACCCGCCGCAAGCCCCAAAGAGGGCAATCGAAAACACGACAACAGAAAGGCACGACATGAAAGACACCAGACATGGAAAGCACCACCCAGACAAGGTGCAATTCGGCGGAATGGTCACGCCGGAGTTCAAGGCTATAGCGCAGTTGACGGCAAGCAAGACGAAATGCTCTCTGATGGAACTCATGCAGCGCGGCGTTTACAACCTCGCCACAGGCGCTGGAATCCTTCGCGACGATAAAGTCACGCCTGAATACAAAGAAGCCGTGGACGCACTTGCCGACATTATCAAAGCCAATCTTGCTGAGAAGCGCAATCACTGAAAGGAGCGACAATGAAAGAGACTACCAAGGAATGGCTGGCGAAGATTGCACGGTTGAACGGAGTGACCGAGGGCGAAGTCTTGTCTTACCTCCGTTCACTTTCTTCTGGCAAGAAGGTGATACATCACCTCAAGCTGGCAAAGACCGACTCCTATTTTTTGCCCAGAGGGTGATACATCACCATTACCCGCTTTCCCCGCGAGGGGAGCCCTCACTGGAAACGTACCACAAAGGCCGTAGGACGCCACAAGAGAAGCCCCACCACCATCCCAGACCGACAGGATGTAAACCTTGCATAGCGGTGACAGCCGGGAGAGACCGGCGCCAACAAACCAAAAGCAAAACACGAACAAGAAAGGACACGATGATAATTGAGAAGATTGACGAGATTCCGGCAACGCCGGGAAACTACGGCGGCGAGACGCTGCGGGAATACTGCGGTCTGTCGCGCTTCCGCGTTGACTACGCGTTCAAGGCACGCTACGACGAGGGCTGTATATCCGCGCAGCGGTTGTACATCGCGATCATGAACGCAAAGAAACGGGCGAGGTCGAGGCCATCCTCGCGAAGTGAGGCAGCAGTCAAGGAGAACGCAGGTGAAAAGAATCTTATACTGGACTGACAGGCTAGCGGTGGCTCTCGCGATCGGAAGCGCAGTCCTGGATTTGGTCAATGAGAACTACTCGGCCGCTGCCGCGTGGTTCTGCGTCGCGCTGTGGGCTTTCAGTGCCATCATGTGGCACTCGCACTGCGACCACTGGCGCAAGAAGTACCTCAATACGCTTGGCATCGACGAGGACGAGGCGTAAGTGAGCGCGGAGATGCAAGTGGCGGTAAAGCGCCCGAACCGCAATCCCCTTCCCCCGCGCCGTGGCCTTCGGGCCGGTCGCCGGTCTAGGAAACGGCGATGCCGCTAAACGGCGCGGGGGATCCAACAGTCGGCTAGCCGAATCCCTCGGCGGTTAGTCGTGTTCCCGTCGAGGGCGGGCGGGGCCCGTCACAGCCCCTTCAACCAAAACGCGAACTGAAAGGAACAGGCGATGACGATAACGAGAGAAGAGCTGGTGGAGGCGCTGACGCGGCTGGAGCCGTGGCGCATGCGCCACGCGGACCTGCGGAAGCTGTCGAACGGGCGCATCGTGCGCTTCGTGAAGTGGTCCGAGATTTCCAAGCAGAAAAGGAAAGGATGAACCCATGGGAAGCAACAAGGAGAAGGTCGGCGTGCAGATTTACTTCGAGCCGGCGGAGATCGCGGCGCTGAAGGCCGCGACGATGTGCGACATCAGCACGCAGGCGGTGCTGATCGCCGTGCGCAAGTTCATCAAGGACGCCGCAGGGGAATCCGGCAAATGAGAGCGGCGGAACAGTCATTTAGCGCAGGCGGCGGGGTGACACCGCACGACGCCGCCGAGCGTTGCCGCAGGTCTGGGAAGAACTGTCAATCCCCAACCCGCCCAGAACCTGCGGCCCCTATTTCATGCAGTGGCACGGACGCGGCCCCGCCCGTCCGTAAAAGCGCGAGGCGGGGCAACCTTCACCTTCCGGACAATCCCCCAGCGGTGCCGGTGTGGCTGGACTGCGACGTGGCCGCGTACCTGCGCGTGTCCGACGTGCGCGTGGTCCAGCGGATGCGGGTGCGTCCGCGTCCGGGGGAGTTCGACCTGACGAAGGCCGTTTCCGCGCGCGTGGGGCGCTACTGGCGCTGGGACGCGGCGTCGGTTCGGAAGGTCGTGGAGGGCAACGTGCGCGCCTAGCGCTTTCCCCGCGCGGGACCGCGCGGGGGATTCAACAAACCAACAAACCAAAAACACGAAAGGACACGAAAATGAACGACGAACCAAAGACACCGGAGGCCGGGCAGATGAAGCCCAAGCCGCTGGTCGAGATGACCGAGAGCATCGCCCGCATGGCGGACGTGCTGCAGACGGTCATTAAAACGGCGTCAAGCGCGTATGACCGTCTTGCGCAAGTGGAAATGCGTGAAGGAAGCGGCGCGGCATGGCGTATGCTGAGCGAGGCCGTGTGCAAACTGCGGCATACATTGAGGCCCAAGCCCGGAACGGCCGCCTTCCTCACGGAGATCACGGACTACTACTGCGCGAACGAGCCGCGTCTGCGGTTGACGACGGAGAGCGAAAAGCCCGGAGTGTACCACACGCCGAAGGAAATCATCGACTTCGTGATGGCCAATCCGCCGATCGGGGTCAAGGACGCGCCCACGCCGATTGACCCGTCCGCGCCTGAAATGGTCTACGGGGGGGGTATGCGGCAGAAGACGGACGAGGATCACATGAGCCGTCCGGAGGCGGCGCACATCCTTTGCCGCATGGCGACCTCGCGCAAGGTCGATGTCGAAGGTGTTGTCGCCTTGCAGATGGGCGTGCATTCGCTCCTGAAGCGGCACTTCGACAGACAGCGCAACTTGGCGAGACGCAGGGCGCGGGCGGCCAACGCCGAGATGGGGGACTTGTGCCATGAGGACTAAAAGCCCATCCAAGCGGCTCACGGAATCGGACCGGGAGCGCATCAAGGAGGTCGCCGACGATTTCGACGAGGTCAACGACCGCATGAGGCACGCGCTTCGCGGCGCCGAGGCGACCGTGTGCGCGGCACTTGCGCACCAGCCGGATGAACGGACGGCGTGTTTCAGGCACCTCTCCAAGGCGTGCCGGGACATCAACGCGTCCACGCGGCGGTGCTTTCGCAGGCAGCGGCGAGACGCAACCCTCATCACCTACCGTCCGCCGTTCCGCGTCCACGAAACGTGCGTGCTGGACGCGTGCGGGAACGTGGTGGCCATGTTCAAGACTGGCGAGCAGATTCTCTGCGGTGGCACGACGGCCATGGACGCGGCTGAATTCGTGGCTCTCGCGCTCAATGCGAACATCCATGCGGACTGGAGGCAGAGCCATGAGTGACGAAATCGTATCCCACTACTGGGTGCGCGCTCGGTTCGACGGTTCCTTCCACCCCGTGAGGAAGGAACTGTTCGACATGGATCTTTGCTCGACCATGGAGGAAGCCGAGAAGGCGCTGGACGAGATCAAGCGCCACGGCGGATATTGCGAGGCGGAGATACGCCGCTTCGACGTGCGCTTCGTGAACGGGCGCAGCACGGGCGCGGTGAACCTGTTGGGCGAGGTCGTGAAACGCTGGAGGAGGAAGGAGCCGACCCATGGGTAAGGCCGTACAGGAGATCGTCGCGGACCTGCGCAAGGCGGACATGCTCGGCACGGGAATCGACGCGGGCGCAATCGCCGACCAGATCGAGCTTGCGTTCGCGGAGCTTGAGGAGAAGTGGCGGCAGCGCGTGAATGACGTGCTGGCCGTCGCCGACCAGTTCAAGGGCGCGCTCGACCACGTTCTGAACAGTCTGCTCTTCGCGCAGCAGAAGAAGGGAGCGGCGGATGGAAAGTCTGAGTGACATCGTGGCGCAGATGCGCGGTCGCGGCGAGGATGGGCGCGTGGACCGCCACCTCTGGAACGAATACGCCGACCGCATCGAGGCGGCGTGTATGCGTGCTTGCAACGAAATCGACAGCGCTTTGTGCTCAATCGAAGGCGCAACAGGCTGCGACATCGACGCCGTGCGCGCGGCGCTGGACAACACGATTGGAGAATGCTATGAGTGAGCGCGAGACGCTGGCGGACATCGTGGCGGACCTTCGCGGCAGGGCGGACTGCGCGGAGCGACACGGCGACCGCGAGACGCACAATGACGGCGTGGCAACGCTTCTGCGGTCGATTGCCGACCGCATAGAGGCCATCGACAGCGCGGACGCTTGGCGCAGCCTGTACACGCCGGACAACGCGGCGGCCCTCGCCGCGCCCGCGAGGAACTGCGAGAGGTTTCAAACGGGCGAGGAGGCATGGCTTGCATTTGAGCGCGAGAACCCGCACTGGTGCCACGACCACAAGAGCAACGACCCCGATTGTACAGATTGCGAATGGGCTGATTGCGGGAGGTGCATGGCTGAATGGCTCTTCGCCCCGGCTGCGGAGGTGCGAAGTGAGCGCGAATGACGAAATCCATCTGGAGCCGTGCCCGTTCTGTGGCGCGGAAGTGAGCATGACCGCCGGGCAGCCGGTGTCCGGAACATTCCCGGCGCGGAGCTACACCTTCACGCATCCGGCAGGTGATTGCGTGGTGCGGCGGTCCGTCGTGTGCGTGAACCTGCGCGAGGCCCGCGAATGGGCCGCCGCGTGGAATCGGAGGGCGAACAACAAATGAGCGCAAAGGATGAAATCAAGCTGGAGCCATGCCCGTATTGCGGCGCGGCGGTCGTGTCGATCGGGCGTTCGCACGTTCGCGGCACCCGCGTGGGCGCGTGGATCCACTACGGCGTATGCGGCAACTGTGGCGCACGCGGTCCGATGACGAACCCCGACGGCTTTTTCTACCTCACGCCAGAGGACGCAGCCGAGGCGTGGAATCTGAGGAGGGCCGCACTATGAGTTGCGTCATCCGTGACGGGCAGATCGTCGAGGACTTCGGGTGCATCCCGTACGACATGCCGACATCTGCTTACCTGGAGAAATACGGCGCGAAAGCCGCGATTATATGGCCGCTTGTTGACGTGAAGACGTGCAAAGACATTCCGGCAGACTATCCGGGGCCGATGTGCGTTCCTATCACGTTCCTTGACAAGATCGATCGAAACGACGGCGAGAGCGGATTCCAGATCGTCGGCAAGATGCACCACGGCGTGCTTGAAAACGGCAATCGTCCGTTTCAGAAACTGATCGTCGTCAACACGGCGCTCCGCGCGCGCCTTGCCGGACAGGAGACCGCGCGATGATGCCGAGCGTGGGAGACATGATGGCCGCCGCGATTGCGGCGGCAGGGCAGAATGTCCTCCGTGTCGGCGGGTCTACCGCGTGCGAGACGGACTACCTCGCCGCGTGCGGCGCCACGTTCCCGGCGGACGTGCCGATTGCCGACCTCGTGGCCTTCAACCACGCGACGCTCATTGACGACATGGACGAATATCACGAAATGCGCCGCTACGCGGCAATCGCCGGATTCTTCAGGAGGTCACGCCATGCCACTTAAAGATCCAGAAGCAAGGCGAGAGTATAACCGCAAATGGCGCGAGGCGCACCGTGCGGAACATCGGCGTGCGGCGCTTGAATGGAACAGAACGCACCGCGAGCAGGTGCGTAAGAACCAAGAAGCCTACCGCTTGCGGCATCCCGACAGAATCAAGGCACGAAAGCAGAAATGGTGGGCTGCCGTCAAAGATCGGGTGAACGCCAAGCGGGCGTTGCTGCGTGCCGCAGAGCGCGAGACATTCGTGCATGATTGCTCGGCGTGGGCGGCGTGGCGCGCGAAGTGGCGCATCGTCTACGCCAAGCGCGTGATATTGCGTGGTGATTGCTACACGCCGCACTACAACCTGAGGATCCCGGATTATGCCACCAAAGCGAGGGGGGTGCTCGACGCGCGTTCCGCGTTCCTCGCGGCGAATCTGACCACGGAGCAAAACGCATTCGCCAGAGACCTGGCAATCGAACGGAGGGCCGCGAAATGACACCAGAACGTCTGAGATACGCGGGGCGTGGCCAGATCGTGCGCGAGAGCGACGGTCGGCTCGTATTGCCTCGCGACGTGGTGAAGTGGTACAACGAGCTGCTGGCCAGAAAGTCTGGAAAGCAAGATAAGGGAGCCGCGCGATGAGCAGCACGATGGAGATGTGGGACGACGCGCTGCCGTTCTGCGGCGTTGTCGCGGACATCAAGTGTAAGCGATGCGGTCGCACAATCCGCAACCCGGCCCCCCATAAGCGCTACTGCTCGGAGCGGTGCCGCAAGCGCGCCGAACGCGCGCGGTGGAAGGCCAAGTGGAAGAAGCGCGGCGTGAACAAGTACATCGGAGGGCGGGACAAATGAGCGAACCGAACCAGGAGAAGTGCGCCGTGTGCGGCGCGAAGCTGAAACGCGGCGAGCATCGCGCGTGCCGGAAGTGCGTAGTGGCCGTTGCGACCATGCGCGCGGTTTCGACTTTGGATAAAGGAATTTGCACGGGGGAGTCCCGTGCGGAGAGAACAACCCAGAAAGGAACATGACAGATGACAAAGACGAAGATCGAAAGCGGACGGTTCGCGTCCGCAATTGGAATGGCCGCAGCTGCGGCGTCGCGAGACGCATTGAGCCAGTTCGCGGTGGTCACGGTGTCCGCCACGAAGAAGTGGGTGGCGGCCACGGGCACCGACGGCGTGATACAGACTTCGGTGCGCGTCGGCGCCGAGACGGAGAGCGACTGGTCGGCAGCCGCGCCGGCGGCGCTGATTGCGAGGTTCGCCGCCGCGCTGCCGGGCGGCGTCTGCGAGATCACGGCTGCGCCGTCGCTCCTGACGCTCGACTGCGGCGGCGTCCGCTTCCAGACCGCCACGAGGAAAGAAGTCAGCGCGATGTCCGCCCCGAAAGGCAAGGCGAAGGTCTACCTCCCGGAGATGACCCTGCGCGAGATGCTGCGCAAGACGAAGTTCGCGGCCAGCACGGACCAGACGCACAAGAAGCTGATGGGCGTGAACGTCGCCCTCGCGAAGGACGGCACGCTGTCCATGACCGCGACGGACGGGCGGAGGCTGGCGCACATGGAATACGGTTGCGGCGGCGCGGAGTTCGACGTGACGCTTCCCACGCGCGCCGTGGACGCGCTCTACGCGCTGCTCTCGAAGAGCGGCAGCCAGGACGTGACGGTCGCGGCGGACGCATCCGGCATGATGTTCACCGGCGAACGGTGGACGGTCACGTGCAAGGTGATAGACGAGCGGTACCCGAACTGGAAGAAGGTCGTCCCGTCCGACGTGCCGCACGTCGCCACCATCGAGCGCAAGCCGTTCGTCGAGGCGCTGGAGCGCGTGGCGATTGCGTCCGACTCCGTCCTGCTGACCCTTGCGCCCGGACGCGCGGCGTTCGGCGCGAACGGCGGCGACCGCTCCGCCGGCGCGGAGATCGCCGACTGCAGGATCGATGACGGCGCCGTCTATTCGGGCCTGTTCGACCCGCGTCTGCTTCTCGACGCGCTCAAGGCGCTGGACGAGGACACCTTCACGATGTCCTTCAACAGGGAGCCCGGGGGCGTGCCCGTGGTGATTAAATGCAGCATCCCGTGGTTCGCGGTCGTCATGCCGCTGCGGAAGGAGGACTGAGAGATGGCCAAAGAGACGAAAGACAAGACAGCGTCGGCGGAGAAGCGCGACTGGGTGGGCGAGGCCGTGCAGTGCTTCATCAAGGACGCTGCCGACATCGACCCGACGGATCCCGTCAAGGCGGTCGGCGCATACTTCGCGAAGAACGCGACGGACGAGCTCAAGGCGCGGTGCAAGGCCGAAGGCAAGGACGCCAAGGGCTGCTGGAAGTTCATCGAGGCCGTTGCGCGTCAGGCGCTCAATGGGCATAACGGCCACATCGACCCGAGCGCGATCTACGCGATCGCGATGCACTACTTCGAGGACGTGCCGGTGGACTGGGACGGGCCGACCGGGAAGGTCTCGCACACGCCTCGCGCGTCGGCGAAGGCCGAAAAGGCGAAGAAGGCGAAGAAGCCGGCGGAGACTCCTTCGGAGATCAAGAAGGAGAAGGAGCGCGAGAAGAAGGCGGCGGCTAAGAAGAAGTCGGCACCGAAGGAGTGTCAGGGCTTCTTCTTCGATCTTCTGGAAACGCCGACGGAATCGGCCGACGCTGAATCGTCACCGGAACAGGGAAGCGGGGTGGCGGAATGATTACCGAAACATCGAGGTGCGATTATGAGCGGCTGGCCGGGTCTTTCCTGGAATCGGCTTTTCCCGGCGGTTGTGACGTGATGGTCGGCCGTGCGCTGAGGGAAATCGGGTACTTTGACGCACCCGCGAGCAAGGGACACCATCTTGCCGAGCGCGGAGGACTGCTGCAGCACTCCGTGAACGTGACGCAGAGGCTTGTGGAACTCTCTGTTGCGTGGCGTGTGGATTGGCCGCGCGTCGAATCGCCTTACGTCGTGGGCATGTTGCACGACCTCGTGAAGTGCAGGTGTTATCGTGCCGTTCCCAAGAAGGATCCGGGCGAGGTGCAGACGTTCGAGTATGTCCAGCCGGAGTTTCACGGGCATGGGGTATGTTCCGTGGCGATTGCGGTGTCACTTGGGATCCAGCTGATGCGTGAGGAGGTCGCGGCGATCATGTTCCACATGGGGCCGTGGGGAGTCGGCAAGGAGTACACCGAGGCGGAGTTCCGGGCGGCGATGGACGCATTCCCGTCCTGCATCGTCGCCACGCACACGGCAGACTGGTATGCCGCAGCTGTGGACGAGAGGGAGGTGGCGGGATGATGACATTGATACGCAGCGAGTGCGCGGTACTGCACATGGGTTTGAAAGGCCACTGGTACAGGCTGATCGAGTCCGGAATAAAGAAGATCGAGTTTCGCGAGGCTACTCCGTACTGGCAGGTGCGCATCGCGAACTGGATAAAGCGCATGGACGATAGCGAGACGCAATTCTCAAAAACGCCAGTTCTGGAGTTTCAGAACGGATACGGTCGCTTCTCTCCGCGCATGTGGTTCATTGCCGGTCGCGGTTTTGGAACCCTTTACGCATACTGTGGTGCCGACGTGCCGGTTCAGCATAAGCAACTTGGCGAATTCCCTAAAAACAGATACTGTCTGTTCATCGGTGATCGCGTCAGACTCATTGACGAAAGCGAGGCGGCAGATGCAGATGCTCACTGATGAAATGGCCGCCGAGGTCGTGGCGTACGACGCCGCAGTGCGCCGCAAGGACAAGATCGGACGACGCACGCTGCGGTACAACTACATCGTGCCGAACGCGTCGTTCCTTGGGCCTCGCCATCCGGGCGAAGAGGTGTGCATCCTGAACGTGGCGGTGCGTCTCGCCGCCGACCACGTGCCCGTGGTGAAGGAAACCGGGCGACTCTGGCCAGAACGTGGCAAGATCGAGCTGTTCGACGTAAACTTCAAGCAGTGCGCCGGGTGGACCGTCGACTGGGATCCCGCAGACCTCCGGGCTGGCAAGCGCGTTCCGTTCCGACATGCCGACCGCAGCTGCTACGGTTCATGGCGCGAGAAGTACGAGTTCGGGAAGCAGGGCGTCAACTGCACGCACTTCCCGACCGTCAACCCAGGCGCGCTGGCCGCGACGCGGTACCGGCACTGCGGCTATTCGGACAGCGCTCCGGGCGCCGGGCTGATGGAGTGGCTGTCTCTCTACCGGCAGGAGCCGAAAATCGAGCTGCTTGCGAAAGCCGGCCTTCACTGCCTCGCCAACCCGCTCGGCATCAAGGCACTGAAGGACGGGCGCGTGTTCGCGTGGGTACGCCGCAACATGTCGGAGCTAGTGAAACTCGACTGTCCGGACTCGCGCGACGTGGTGTGGGCTGCGCGCCACGACACGACCGTGAAGGCCGCGCACAGTCACTTCGAGATGGTGCGGTCGCTCTCCTACGTGCTCGACAATACGCGCTGGAAGCTCTCGCATCCGAACATGGACGGCCCGCGCGCCGTGAAGCTTAAAATCGACTACGAACGCCTCGCGGGACTTCTGACGAAGTGGCACGTGGACTGCCACGAATATGGGCGCTACCTGGAATACGCCTGGGAGTGCGGCCGCGACATGCGCAACGAAGGGACGCTCTACCCGCCGGTGGCGGGCGGCCGCAAGGCGTTCATGCGGCGTCTGGAAGCCCTGGAATCGGATATGGCCGCCGCAGAGGCAAAGCGCATCGAGATGCGCAAGGCTGCGGAACGGCGGAAGATCGCGGCGCGCAGGGCCGAGCTTGACGCCTTCGCCTCGGCGCTCGCCCGCCGTTCGGAGCTTCGCCGCTGCGGGTTCAAGATACTGCTTGCGCGCACGCAGACGGAACTGCGGATTGAGGGTCGGCACATGCACAACTGCGTCGGCTCGGGGAGCTACGGGGCGAAGATTGCGTCCGGTGAAAGTCTGATCGTGATGCTGCGTCGCGGCGGCAAGTGCTTCTGCGACATCGAGATCGCGCGCCGGGACTGGTCCGTGCGCCAGTGCTATCTGCGGCGCAACAAACCCGCGCCTGCGGAAGTGCGCACGCTCGCAAACCGGATTGCCACGTTCTTGAAGGCCGAGTACAGGCGGCAACGGAAGGCGAAGAAAGGAAAGGCGGCATGAGAACCGAGTACATCTTCCCCTCGCTGCTGATCGCGCTGGACGTGTGCGCGGCCATGCCGTATGCGTGGCACGGGAACTGGCGCATGATGATCTACTGGCTCGCGGCGGCCACGTTGACCGCCTGTGTGACGTTCACGGGAGGCAAGTGATGAAGGTCGAGAAGACATGCCGCCGCTGCGGGCGTACTTTTACCGTAGACACGGGAGTGAACCTTGGAAACATACGCTTCGGAAGCAGCGGCCTGTTCGACCACAGCTACTGCGTGCGGTGCCGTGAGACGATTCGCGACAGGTCAAGGGCGTGCGACCCGCGCTATGCCTGCGTCGGAGGGCACGGAACCATGGAGGTGCGCAGGTGAGCGTCGGCGTCCAGTCACGCGGCCCGAAGTGCGCGAACCTCGTGAACGGCTCCTGCGGCTTCGCCGGCGGCAGGTGCATAGACGGGGCCGCCCTTCCGGGGTGCGCCTCGCCCTTCCACTGCAACTTCTTCAAGTCGAGGGGCAAGCAGACGGCGATGAAGATTCGCTGGGCGAAGCACAGGCGCGGCGAGGACAACGGCGCGAAGCTGGGGCGCGCGCGGATAAATTTTTAATAATGGAGGATATTATGGCTAGAGAGTCAAAATCAGTAAAACGGCGGTCGGCCGACGAATTGGCACAAATTGGCAATAATTGCGGGTCTACACCCCCAATAGGATTCCCCGACCGAGACCAACCCGCGCCCATAGGGCGAGATTTAGGTCTGAGACTGACTAACGGGAGGTGGTGCCGGTATGGCTCGTAACCAGGGGTTCTGCGTCCACGGCGTGATGACATTGACCCTGCGCGAGATACCGGCAGACGCACGGGCCGCGCTGCTCGGCTATGCGTTCGCGCTGACGTTCGACATCGGCGACTACGATCTCCCGAGGAAGTTCGCGGTCTACCGCCCTTTCGCCGTCGGGATCGCCACCGAGGCCAAGCGGCTCATCGAGGATGCAGGGGCCAGACCAGAACCCAAGTCCGGGGCGCAGCGCACGGCAGAGTACAAGGCTCGGAAACGGGCGCGCGAGGCATCCGAGGTGACGAAAGTGACGCACGGTGACGCGGGTGACGCGGTGACGCTAGAAAGAATGAATGAAAGAATGAATGATATACCCCCTACCCCCAAGGGGGACGGTGGCGAGAAGATTCCTCCATCGGAAGTCAGGGCGGAACTTTCCGCGCGGCGACCGTCTCCCGACGAGATATTCCTCGGCGGTCGCGCCATGGGCGTGCCGGACGAGTTCGTCAAGGAGTTCGTGGCCGACATGGACCAAGTCGGCTGGGTGTGGGTCAATCCTGCGGGCCGGACGGTGTACGTGAACAAGGCGAACTGGAGGACTGTTCTTAAAGGCCGTTTCGACTTCCGCAAAAAAAATTCTCCGGCGCGCGCGGTCGTGCCTGTCGGCGGGTCGCAGCGCGGCGTCGGCGACGTGCCGCCGGGCTTCGAGGACGCGCCGCTCGGAACGGAGTTGCCGTGTCCGTGTCCGCCGGTCGGCGACGGAGGTGACGCATGAGCCGTCCCAGCGACAAGGACATCGAGCGCGCCCTCGTGGGCGTGCTGCTGGCGGACGTGCCGAACACGCTGCCCGTCGCCATGGCCGGCGGCGTGCGCGAGTCCTGGTTCGAGCACGACCCGTGGCCCGTGGTGTGGCGGGCGATGGAGCGCATCTGGCGCGACGGCAAGGCGGGCACGGCTGACGCCGCAAGCGTCCTGGTGCTTGCGCAGAAGCTGAACGCCGACCCGAAAAACAAGGAGGTCATGTCGAAACTCGACGCGGGGACGCTCTCCGCCGCGATGGACCGCGCCGACATCGGCGCGTACGCCGAGAGCCACATCGCCGACCTCCGCGCCCTGCACACGGAGCGCCGCATCAAGGCGGCCATGGCCGAAGTGCCGAAGAAGCTGTTCTTCTCCGACCCGGCGATGGTCGGCGCGGAGCTGCGCAACGACCTGGATTCAATACTGGCCGATTCCGTCTCCTCGAAAAAAATCTCGGCGCGCGCGCTGTGCGACGGCATACTCGCGGAGGCCGACACGGCGTACCAGCGGCGCATCGTCGAGAAAAACCTGGCGTGGACGCCGGGCTACCGCATGCCGTGGGAGCCGCTGACGCGCCTCCTGAACGGGCTGCGGCCGGGGCTCCACGTGATCGCGGCGCGCCCGTCGGTGGGCAAGACGGCGTTCGCCGTGAACCTCATCCGGTTCTGGTGCGAGGAATGCAAGGCGAACGTGCTGCTCAACTCTCTCGACATGCCGCGCGCCGAGATGATGCGGCGGTTCGTCTGCGAGAAGTCCCGCGTCTCGATCAGCAAGTCGCTCTTCTCGCCGACGAAGGAGGACCGCGACCTCATGCGCAAGGCGTCGGACGCCGTGTGCGCGTGGCCGCTCTCGATCACGGAGATACGCGACGTCGACGACTTCCGGACGTTCTGCATGGTGGAGAAGTCCGCCGGACGCCTCGGCATCGTCGTGTGCGACTACCTGGGGCTTTTCCACGCCCGCGCCCTGGGGCGCGAGGACGCGGTGGAGTACGCCCGCGTCTCGTACGTGAGCGACACGCTGAAGCGCCTCGCGAACGAGCTGGAGGTCCCCGTCGTGGCGCTCTGCCAGCTGAACCGCGAATCGACGAAGGCCGACCAGCAGGGACGCGAGCCGGGCCTCGCCGACCTGCGCGGGTCGGGGTCCATCGAGCAGGACGCCTTCACCGTCACGCTCCTGCACCGCGACCAGCTCGTGGCCGACAAGTGGAAGGAGCCGTCCACCGCGCCGCGCCAGTTCTTCCCTGGCGCGATGGAGTCGAACGCGCCGGTCTACAACGGCGGCGACATCGACGCCGTCTGGTGGATCCTGTGCAAGAGCCAGAACGGAGGAACGGGCAAGTACCCGTTCGTCTCGCGGAAGAAGTACTTCTGTTGGATGCTCGGCGACGGCACGGCGCGTCCCCTTCTCGCAGAGACCGGCTCGGGCGCCACAAAGCGCACCGTCGCCGACAACACGCCGCTCTTCAGCCGCGCGCACGCCGACTGGCGGCACGACGAGTTCGAGGAAGTCCTCCGCCGCAACGGCGCGCTGATCGACGACGCGCCGCAGCCGGCGGCGAGCACGTGCCAGCCGACGTTCGCCGACAGCTCCGCGGAAGACGGCGAGAACGAAGGCGACGGCTACGACACAGAAACGGGCGAGGAGGGTTGACGCAATGGCCGGCAAGAAATGCTACGTCACGAAAGGCCTGCTCGAGGCCGCGTACAAGGCGCGTGCGATCTCGAAGGCCGACCTCGACTTCATGCTGACCGCCGGACGCGGCGCGAGGGGTACGCGGCGCCACGCCGACGTGTGCGAGGCCGTGCGCCACTGGCGCGAAACGGGGCGGAAGCTCGTCAAGGCGCCGCTGGACGGCGAGCCCGGCGCCGCCACGGCGGCGGACGCTCCGTGCGACGATTCATCCGACCGCGTGGCCGCGCTCGTCGCGCGCCGTAACGAGATCGGGCCGATTCCGCCGCCGCGCCACAGGCGCGTCCGCGAGAGCTGCCGCCTCGACCTCGAGCGGTTCGGATGGCTGTACTGCCGGTCGCTCCTGGACCACCGCGCATCCGCGACGATACGCGACCGCCTCGTCCGGAAGATGCAGGAGGCGATCCTGGGCGGCGGACAGCTCGCGGTGCAGTTCACGCGCGGCGCGGGCAAGACGACATGGACCGTCATCGCGCTCGTCTGGGCGCTGCTCTACGGACACCGCCGCTTTCCCGTGTGCATATCGGCGTCCGCGCAGATGGCGAAGGCCGTGCGCAAGGCGATTTTCGCGCTTCTGGCGGAGTCGGACGAAATCCTGGCGGACTTCCCGCCAGTGCCCACCGCGCTCCGCAAGATGGACAACAAGGTGCAGAAGGGAATGGCGCTCACGTACATGGGGCGCAACGTGGGCTTCGAGTCCGGAGAGGTCGCCCTGGTGCTGCCCGACCTCCGCGACAAGGCGGGCAAACAGCTTGACGAGGCCTGTGGCGCAGTGGTCGCGTGCCGCGGCGTGGGAGGATCGGTACGCGGCCTGAACATCCGGGGGATGCGGCCGGACTTCGCGCTGTTCGACGACCCGCAGACGCAGAAGGACGCGCGATCCGCATCCGCCGTGGAGCGCATCGACCGCTA
The DNA here is from genome assembly GCA_902802945.1 of uncultured bacterium. Lineage (GTDB taxonomy): Bacteria > Verrucomicrobiota > Kiritimatiellia > RFP12 > UBA1067 > RUG572. The sequence goes on from CADCOC010000025.1 coordinate 21,147, forward strand.
CATCCACTCGGACGCGCTCAACCTCTCCGCCAACACGGCCTCCATGGCTGCGTTCATGACGATCACGCCGCAGTGCGCGGACGACCTCGCCATGCGCATATCCGACCGCTCCACGCATCCGAACTGGTCCGTCTCGACATGCCCCTTCCTCATGAAAATCCCTGACGGGTTCGACGACGCCGTGGCCGCTTTCTGCGAACGCTTCAGCGTCGACGCCGCAAACGACGACTTCTCGCGCTCCGCGTCCCGCGAATGGTACAGGAAGAACCGCCGTCTCTTCAAGGGCACGGAGGTCGTCGACCCGCTCGCGTTCGACAGGCGCACGGAGATCGACGCCGTACACCACGCGCTGAACAAGATCGCCGCGACAGGGCGTGCCGCGTTCGACGCGGAGTTCCAAATGCAACCCGTGCGCGAGACGTTCGCTTTCGTGCTCACCGACCGCCTGATACGCTCGCGCGTCCGCAGGGGCACGCCGCCAAACACTCCGCCGCCCGACGCCGTCCTCGTGGCCGCCGCAACTGACATCAACCCTGGCTACGCGCTCACCACCGCCGTCCTCTCGTTCGACCTCCGCCTGACCGCGCTCGTCCTCGCGTACCACGCCACGAAGATCCGCATTCCGGACAAGATCCCGGAAAGCGAGTTTGACCGCCGCGTGTTCGAGGCGCTCGCCGTTCACGGACGCGAGATTGCAGCGCTCGGCGTGAAGATCGACCGCTGGGGCGTCGACGCCGGCGGGCGCCAGTTCCCGGCCGTCACGCGCTTCGCCGCGACCTCCGCCGCGCTCTGCGGCATGGAGGCCACGGCCATGCTCGGGCGCGCCGGCCGCAACTGGAACCCGTACGTCCGATCCCGCATCCGCGCCGCGATCAACGACACCGTGCTCTGCCGCGACAACCAGAGCCGCGAATGGCTCGCGTTCGACGCCGACGCCTACAAGGAGAAGGCGCAGCTCGCATGGACGGCGGAGCCCGGCGCTCCGGGCGGCCTCTCGCTGTTCGACGGCGGCGCCGACCACACCGCATTTGCAATTCAGGTCGCGAACGAACGGCTCGTCTCGAAGAAGCGCATCCGCCGCCCTGACGGCATGGACGGAAACGAATACGACTGGAAGACGCGCGACCCGCACGACTTCGGCGACTGCCTCGCCATGTGCTACGCGCTCGCCGGCGCGGAGGGACTGACGGGCGACGGCACCAGGGCCGCGCAGACGGCGAACTCGTTTGAAGGCTGGACTTTCTGAATGGAGGTGAAAATGCAAAACGAAGACAATCCCGACGGATACGACGTCCGCGTGGTCGTCCCGCAATCACGGGACCCCGTGCCGCGCGTGCGCATCCCAGCGCGCCGGTGCCGAGTGTGTGGATCCGTGAACATTGATTCCGGGGGAGGTTCGCACGTGAACGCCGCCGGCGCGAGGGTCCGCTATTGTATATGCCGGACTTGCGGTGCTAAAAACATCTTCGTGGAGGGTTGAAAAGCAACTTTTTTCCTCTATCAGGAAAAAGTTTTCAGCGCACTCCGAAATTTGCCTTGATTTGTGGTATCTTGTCCGCACATGGACGCGAAAGCCACATACATTCAAGGCGAGACGGCGACATTCACGGTCGCCGACGCCTGCTATTCGTCCGTCACTCTCCGGTGCGGCGAACTATCCGCGCAGATGTCGCTTGACCACGACGTCTGGACCGGGCGCATCTCGACCGCGCCGCTGCACGGCCGCTGCAACTTCGCGGTGATCGCCGACGGCGTAGCGGTCGCGTCGGGCAGCTTCTACGTGCGTCCGCTCGTCTCGAAGTGGCGCCGCGTGGTCGAGGCGATAGACGCGGCCATGCAGAAGAACGCCGTGAACGGCAAGTACTCCATTTCCGTGGACGGCATTTCGCTCACGGACAAGACATTCGACGAGATGGTGAAGTTCCGCGAGTACTTCGGCGGACTGGCCGAAGGCGACGAAAACGGCACTGGCGGAAGCTCCGGCCCGTCATTCACGGTGGGGGTGTACGCATGATGTGGCCGTGGGGAGATAAGGCGCGCGCCTTAAAGGCGCAGATCGCCGCGAACAACGCCATCGCGGAGTTCATGCAGCAGCGGAGCTTCGAGGCGGCGCGCATCACCCGCGAGATCGCCGACTGGAAGTGGGACGGCGGCTTCACCAACACGGAGGTGCTGAGCGCGTTGCCGACCATTCGCAACCGTTCGCGGGACATGGCGAAAAACTCGACTCTGTACGCACGCTACATCCAGCTCATGCGGGAGAACGTCGTCGGCGACGGCTTCCGGCTCAAGGCCATGCCTGCCGAGTCCGTGTCCGACCTCGCATCGATCGACAAGGCTACCGCCGCTTTGCTGGAGTACCACTGGTGGCGGTGGGCGTCGAATCCGGGCTTCGTCGACATGGGGCGTCGCCAGAACCTCACGCAGCTCCTCGCGCTTGCGGTTGAGAACTGGGTGCGCGACGGCGAGGCGTTCATCATCCTGAACGCGGCGGCGCAGAACCGCTACGGGCTTTCCCTGCGGCTCGTCCGTGCCGACTGCATCGACGAGACGCGCAACTGCACGGAAAGCGGTCGGCTCATTCGCGGCGGCATCGAGATCGACCCGGAGACGAATGCGCCCGTGGCGTACTGGTTCGACGGCACGCGTTCGGACGGCTACGGCGGGACCATGACATGGCGCGGCAAGTCGCAGGTGCGCATCGAGGCACGGCATGTCATTCACCTCTTCGAGCGCCACGACGCGGACCAGGTGCGCGGCGTCCCGCTCGGCTACGCCGCGCTCGTCCCGCTGAAGATGCTGGACGAATACACCAAGGCCGAACTCGTCGCCGCGAGGCACGAGGCCTGCACCGTGGGCGTGTTCCATTCGCCGCTGCCGTCCAACGCCGCAGCCGGCGGCGCGCCGTCATCGGCCCAGAAAGGCGAGGCGAGGCGCATGATCCAGGCGGGGCAGGAGATTTGGCTTCCGTCTGGCTGGGACTACGACTCGCACACGCCGAACCATCCGAACCGTGGATGGGCCGACTTCTCCGTAGGGCTCCAGCGCTTGGTGTCCGTCGGGCTGGGCGTAGATTTCACGGAGCTGACCGGCAATGCCGGCGGCGGGATCTCCGTCTCGGTTCGCCAGGCGATACTCCGCACGCGCGAGATGTACAAGACGCGGCAGGGCATCGTCGCCGCGCTCGTCCTCGACCGCCTGTACCATGCCTGGCTTCGCTCGTTCCTGTCGCTCAGGGTGTCGGGCGACCTCCGGCTTGCCGACTTCGACCGCCTGTGCGACCACGAATTCCAGGGGCGCCGCTGGGGATGGGTGGATCCGTCCGCAGAGGTCAACGCCGCCACGACTGCGGTTGCGCATGGCTGGCGCACGGACGCCGAGGTCGCGGCGGATTACGGCAACGACATCGACGACAACATCGAGGAGGCGCTGCGCGTGAAGGACGCGAAGGAGGCCGCAGGGCTCATCACCGTCGGCAACGGTAACGCTTCGCAGCCGGCGAATGCACCGGGGAGCGCGGGAAACGAGACGGATGAAGAAGACAAAGGAGGTAACAAAACATGAATAAACCAACCAACGACGACCCGCGCCAGTTCCGCGAGGCGACGCTCGACATCGTGACGCGCAAGGCCGACGAAGGCGCGGGGGGGCAGGAACCCGAAGTCCGCGCCTCCGTCTCGTCGGAAGTCCCGTTCTTCCGTAGCGGCCTGACCGACAGCAAAGGCCGGAGGGTGGATGGATACGAGGTTCTCGGCCATGCCGAGGGCGAGATCGACTTCTCCCGCATGAAGGACGGGCTGGTTATCCAGGACACGCACTGGGGCGACCAGATCGGAATCATGCGCAATCCCGAGGTCAAGGACGGCAAGCTCACGGGCGCAATCGAGTTCGGGTGCGGCGAACGCGCGCAGGAGATCAAGCGTGACGCAATCGCCGGCATCCGGCGCAACATGTCCGTCGGCTACATCGTCACGGAGCTCAAGGAGGACGGCGAGGCCGAGGACGGTCTGCCGATCTTCAGGGCAGTCAAGTGGATGCCCTACGAGGCCAGTTTTGTAAACGTTCCCGTCGATACCGCTGTCGGCGTGGGGCGTTCCGTAAATCCAGCGGAAACTATCGGCGGCAAAACAAAACCCGCCGTCGAAAATGAAAGGCAATCCAAAATGGAGAAACCTATCGAAGAGAACAAGGCCGATAAGCCTGTGGCGGGTGTCACCGCCGACGAGGTGCGCGGCATCGTCACGGAGGCCGTCTCGGCTCTCCGCGAGGAGATAAGCAAGAAGCCTGAAGTGCCGGCCCCCGCCAATCGCGGCGTGGTGTTCGACGAAGGCGAGAGGCGCCAGATCGAGAGGCAGTACAATCTCTGCGCCGTCATCCGCGCCCTTGCGGGCGAGAAGGTTGACGTCGGCTTCGAGCGCGAACTGTCAGAGCAGATCGCCAAGGCAACCAAGAAGGAAGCCCGCGGCCTGTTCATCCCCGACGCCGCGTTCCGCACCCTCACGGGCGTGACGGATGTGGACAGCCACATCACGGGCAACGGCGCGGCGACCGTCGCAACGAACCTGCTCGCCGGGAGCTACATCGACGCCCTCGTGGCGCGCACCGTCCTGGGCGCGGCCGGCGTGACGACGCTTTACGGCCTCACGGGCGACATCGCGATCCCGAAGGGCGGCACGGCTACGGCCGGCTGGCTCACGGCGGAGGACGGCGACGCCACGGTTGCGTCCCCTGCGTTCTCGCAGATCAATGGCACGCCGCACACCATCAGCTCGAACGTGGACATCAGCCGCAAGCTGGCGCTCCAGTCCTCGCTGAGCGTGCAGGCCATCATCACGGGCCTTATCCTCGACGCCATCGCGCGCGGGATCGAAGCCGCCGCGCTTGACGGCACCGGCTCCAGCGGCCAGCCCACGGGCGTGTCCGCCACGGCAGGCATCAACTCGGTGTCCAGCCTCACGGCGGGGGCTCCGACGCATGATGCGCTCGTGGACTTCTGGGAGAAGATCTACACGGCGAACGCCGCCGGCGCTTCCATGAAGTTCATCGGCTCGCCCGCCGTCAAGGCCCTGCTCTGCAAGACCCGCGACATCCTCCCGTTCAACAACACGGGCGCAAAGGCCAACAGCTCCGTCGTCGGCGCGGTTGGCGGCGAGTTCCTGTGCACGAAGGACGGCACGGTGGAGGGCTACGAGTTCCTCATGTCCGGCCTGTGCAACGCCAAGAAGCTCTACTTCGGCGACTGGTCGCAGCTCATCCTCGCGTTCTGGTCGGGTGTCGATCTCACGGTTGACCCGTACTCGCTCTCCACAAAGGGCGCGCTTCGCCTCGTTGCGTTCCAGGACTGCGACGTGCTCGTGCGCCATCCGCAGGCGTTCGCCATCGGCACGGCGATCTCGTAAGCCTCCCCGCCCCCGGCGGACATCCTTTCCCGCCGGGGGCACACTTCATCATCCAAGACAGGAGATCGAGTATGAAGAGACTTGCAACCATCCTCTCTCTTGCGGCGGTCGCGTGCGCGTTCGCGCTGGACTTCGGCTCGGCAAAGACCGTGCCTGTCCTCCCGCCTACGCAGATCGGCAGCGGGGCGACGAACTCGACAGCGCTTGCCGTATCCGGCTTCAGGGGTCAGGGCGAAATTGTGGTCTATGCGGCCAACTCGGCGCGCACCGAGCTGAACGTCACCCTTTGGGCGACGAACTCGGTTGAAGGCGGATGGGTAAAGTACGCGACCGGCGCTGCGGCCACGAACGCAGCCACCATCGTGCGCGTCCCCTTCCCCGGCGTGTACCTGCCGAAAGACTGCAAGGTCGAAATCGAATCGGTCGGCGCCGCCACCACGGCGTCCGCGATGATTCTCACCTACTAGCCGGTACGCCATGACGCCGCTGTGCGATGCCATAAACGACGCCTTCGTCGAGATCGCCGCCTCCATCCCGGAGGTGAACGTCCTCGTCGCGTACCGTGGCACTCGCCGCGAGGACGGCAGGGCGCGTCCGATCGCTTCCACCTTCCGCGCCATCGCCACAGAGGAGGACGGCGCGGAGGAGTGGGGCTCGGATTCCGCCGCGCCGATCATCCCCCGCGTCTGGCGTCTCCGCGTCCTTGTCGGCGACTGGCCGGAGGTCACGCCGCCGCAGGATTCAGACGAAGTGGAGTTCCGCGCCATGGACGGCGTGGACGTGAAGGGAGTCGTCTCTTCGCTCCGCCGCCGGTTCGCGTATTACGAGCTCACGGTCCGCAAGAGGGGAGGCGCGTGATGATCGAAGTCTCGTGCAGCATCGACGAGGCGGCGATGGGCCGCCTTGAAAGCCTGCTCAACGGCATCGCAGAGGCTGCGCCGCAGAGGCTCGCGTCCGAGACGCGCCGCGCGGCGATCTACATCTGCCAGTCGCTCCGCGCCCGCACGAAGTCCGCGCCGAAGCGCATTCCGCGCCGCGAGTACGAGGCGACGGTCTCCGCCGTCCCGCCGAAGTACGTACACAGCAACTCAGCGCACCACAGGCTGCTGCGCCGCTGGACGCTCGCGCGCAAGATCGGCACGCCCGACGCATACGCGAAGCACTACTACGTCTACACCGACCGCCACCGCGTCAAGGGCGGAAAGATGGCTGGCGGCTCGCTCGCCGCCGAGCGCCGCGAGCTCCTGAAGGAGCACGGCGGCATCCAGCACTACGGCCTTGCGAAGAAGTCGTGGGGATGGACGATGAAGCAGATCTACTCCGGCACGGCTGCGGGCGACCTCTCGTGGAAGCGCGGGAAGCACGACAGACGCGACCCGCGCCAGTTCGTGCGCGGCGTTTTCCAGAAGGCGGCCGGCGGCGCGTTCGCCGAGATAACGAACCGCCTTGACTACATCCTAGCAGCCGTCCCGCCGTCCGCCATAGACGAGGCAATAGCGGCGGCTACAAAGCGCATGGAACACAATCTCGCGCGCATAGCCGAGAGGAGGGGCGCATGATCGAACCCGAGGAAATCATCGAGGCGAAGCTCGTCGCCCTTCTCGCCGCCGCGCTCCCGGACGTGGACGTGATCGGCGCGCTGTCGCCGGTTCCGGAGGGAGAGCAGAAGCTCTCGCCGGACACCTACGTCTCCGTGTTCGCCGACATAGCCTCGCAGGGCATTGACTGGAAAGGGCCTGGCTCTCCCTTCGGCTACTCCGTCCGCGTGGTGGTCCACTACGCGAACGCCGACGACAAGTCGGGCGCGGGCTTCCGCGATTCATGCCGCGCCGTCCGCGCCGCCCTCGCCCCGCTCCTAGGCGACGGTTGCGCCGCGCTGGACGGCGACGGCTTCAGCTGCGACGCCTTCACGCTCGGCAGCACCAACACTTCACAGGACTTCGCCGCCGACTCCGGCGGGATGGTCAAAACCTACAACGCGACCGTCAACGGCCGCTTCAACCCGCAACAGGAGGAATCCTAAATGGCAAACCAAACATTCAACGCCGGCATCGACTACTTCGCGCTTGAGACGGGCACGGCCAACGCGCTCAAGGTCACGGCGTCAAACGAGAACCGCTCCAAGCAGTCCACGAGCGGCGCGAACACCTACGGCGACGCCGCAGCCGTCGATTCCTGGGGCGAGACCGCCGCTCCGTCGTCCGACTACCTCGTGGTGGCGGCGGTGGCGCACACGCTCGCATCGCCGAAGATCACGCTCGGCAACCTCGTGGCCGCAGGGTCTTCCAACATCAAGATCGACGGCACCGACGCGCCAGTGGTCATCGGAAGCCTCTCGATCAACACGCAGACCGGCTCCGCGCCGACGGTCTCCGTGAGCGGACAGGCCGTGCAGACCGGGGCGACCGCGCTCCGCTCGTACTGCGTCCCCGCGTTCACGCTCTCGCCGCGCCACCGCGCGCAGGATTTCCTTTCGCTTTGCACGATCAAGAAAGGGTCCGGCACTCTGACCGCAGCGGATCCGGGCGTTGACTACGGGCTTGAATCGGTGAACGGACAGTTCCCCATCGAGTTCACGCTTGCGCAGCCCAAGGGAGAGCTGAAGGCATACGACCTGCACGGCGGCATGGCCACGGTGGACTACACGATGAACTGGTACGCGGCAGGCGAGCCGACAATCGCCATCGCGTCCACGGTCACGCTCCGCACGTCGTCCGCGAACACCGGCAACACCTCGACGGTCAACACCACGGTGTCCAACCCCGTTGCCAAGGCGTGTCCGGAGGGCGGCTACACGCAGTACACGTGGCAGGTGTCCTTCCCGCTCATCGGCTACGAGGTGGCCGCCTGATAGGAGATCGGCGCGATGGTCTCGGAACTTGCAAAAGGCGACTGGGAAGATCTTCGGGCGCAGGGGCTGACCCCCACGCTCGAGGACTTCGACCGGCTGAACCTGCTCGCCCTCCGTCTGGAGGACGGAGCCGAGACCACTTGCGCCAACTTTCCCCGCGTCGGATGGGCGGGCGACGTGCCGTTCTTCGAGCCGACCGTCCAGGCGCTGGAGTGGTTCAACCGCTACGCCGTGCGCGTGGCGGCGAACGGCGATACGGAGTTCACGCTCTGGGCGTTCGCGCTCGCCCACGCGAGGGAACCGCGCTTCTTCGACGCACTCGCCACGCCCGAGGCGATCGACAGGGCGGCGAGCGAGTGGGCGAAGTCCCTGCCGGTAACGAAGGAGGAAATCCTGCGGGCGTGCCGCTACGCCGTCCACGGCTTCGACGACGCCGAGCCCGCGCGTCCGGAGCAGGGCAACCCCGCCCACCGCGCCGACACATCCGCAGCCGCGCGCAACCTCGCCAACCTGGAGGAACGGCTTGCACAGGCCTGCGCGAAGCTTCACGCCACGCCCGCAGAACTCGGCACGGAAACGCTGTCGCGGCTCGACCGCATCTGCGAGGCGGCGGCCGTGGAACTCGGCAGGGAGATGAAGCCGGACGAGTCGCGGCTCCGCGCCGACTACGACCTCACCCTCCGCGAGATCGTGCTCCGCCTCCGGGCGGAGATGGATGGGAAGGAGACGAAAGATGCTTGACGAACTAACGCGCGGACCATGGCATGTGGCCAGAGCCATTGGCGCCAAGCATGGCCAGGATAAAAACAAGTACCAAGAATCCGGCTATGCAGAACAGCGCTCCCACAAGGAGCTGCAAGAACAATTCGCGGTTCTCCTTTGTGTAGTCCTGCGTCTTTTGCGTTGTCACCTGTTTACTCATAGCGGAAAGGAGTGTATCACATGGCTGGCGGCTTAGTCAACATCATCCTTAAATCCATTTCGCGTGGCAGCGGATGGAAAGAGCAGGTAGACAACGCCAAAGAACTACGTCAGCAGATGGGCGATCTGTCCCAGGCGACAAAGAAGTTTGGAACGATTTTCGGGGCAATTGGCGGTGTTGCTGGAAGTGCCATTGCAAACATACTCAAAGGTGGCATCTGGCAAGCCGCAGCAGATGGCGTGCGATTGCTGTACGATTGGGTCGGGAAACTCTGGAATAAGATAGAAGAGGCGGACAAAGAACTCGCCGCGGCCCAGCAGCGCGTAGTGGATGCACAAGTCAAGCAGTTGAACGTCCTTGCAGATGTCCACAGGAAAGCAGCCGAGGAGCGCAGAAAGGCCATAGACGAGGCGACGAAACAGTATACGGCGGAACTCGACGCGGTGCATAACCTTACCCGTGCCACGCTGGAGCTGGAGCGTGCCCGCGCGCGTAAGAGAGGCGACAATGCCGGAGCGGTGGCACTTGACGAACAGATCGCGCACGAAGACGCGGCCAATGCCCGCGCGAAACTGGAACGCGCCCTGCTTGACGCCGAATCCCGGAAGAAGGAGTCTGCAAAGAACTACAATCAGGCCGTAGAACGGGGTAATGAGGCGAAGAAGCTGAAAGAATCTCTGCAGTACGACTTGACGGCTGAAACCAACGCCGAAGTCCGAAAGAACTTACGCAAGAACATTGCCCGGTCAATCATTTTCGGCGAGAAGTCAGATGCCGACGCCGCCAAGGAGAAGGCGAACTACGACAAGGCGGTGGCCGAAATCGCGAACGCGAGAAAAGCACTTGCGGCGTTCGACATCCGCGAACAGGCGAAGTTGGAGAATGCCGAAGCCGAGGCTCGCGAAAAGGAAGCCGAGGAAGTCAAGAAGTTCGAGGCCGAAAAGAAGCGTCTGGAGAAGAGCATAGCCGACGAGCAGCGCAAGCTACAGCTCGAGGCCGCGAAGGAGCGCGAACGCCTCGACCGCGAGGCGCACCAGAAGCGAATGGAAGACCTCCGCAAGGAGATCGCCGCGCAGAAGGAGTCCGCGTCCGTCCTGACCTCGCGCGCGTCCGCCGCGCAGAGCGAGTTCGACAAGGCGTTCGCGATGTACCGCGACCCGTCGCGCGCGGCGGCCGAGATCGGCGAGGAGAAGGACTACCAGAACGACCTCGACCGGCTCCACCGCGACGCGCGCCGCTACGGCGGCAAGTGGCGCATCGACGAGCTTTCGCGCCTCATGTCGGCGGGCGACACGCAGGGCGTCACGGACACCCTGAAGGACTGGCGCAAGTCGAGGAACTTCACGCCCGAGGTGGAGGCCATGGTCCGGGCGTCCGCGGCAGAGCGCGCGAAGACGTCCACCCTCGACGAGCTGCGCAAGATCGAGACGAACACCGCAGGGCTCGACAAGAAGCTCGACGAGCTGCTTGCGCTGAAAGGAGGTGGCTGACATGGCGATAAAGTACTACGGCACGGACAACACCGCGACTGGATACGTCGTGTCGAAGACGAAGGATGTGCGCATCGTCCGCGCCATGTGGCTGTCTGGATGGTATGCCGTCCTGAAGCAGACCACCGAGACCACCGTCACGCATTACGAGGGAGTGGGCGAGGATAGCCTTGCTGACCTTTTGGCCAACGCCAAGGAAACCTCCACTCTCAACGGAACGACAAGGCAGTACCTCGGCGGAGCGACGGTCACGAGGTCCAGCGGCGGAACGTCGAGCTGGATGCACTGCGACGACTGCTGGGGCACGCGCGTGAACGTGTCTGCGCGCCGCATGAGCCCGCACATGTGGGAGGCCGACGTGACGGAAGAGGTGATGACCGTCGACGCAGGTTCAGGGACATTGGAGCTTACATGAACATGCTGGACAACATAAAGTACGTCTTCCAGATACCGCTTGCATGGTTCCGGGCGGTCAACGCTTTCTGCTTCGGCTCGTATGGCGGGAACCTCATCCGCATCACGAGGGGCAAGGACGGCGCGGCCGCGTTCGACGTGGACGAGAACGAGCTTGCGCAGCTTCTCCCGAAGCCGAAGGGCGCCGGCACGCCTTCCAGCGTCGGCTCGTTTCCCACCGACGACGGCGTGACGCAGCAGGCGTCCACGCTCTGGACGGCAGGCGGCGAGAACGGTGCTTCGCTCTTCGTGCTTTTCAAGGGCGAGTACGACAGCGGCGACGGCGTGCATGACCTGTATGCCGCAAAGCTCACCATAACGGCGGACGGACGAATCGTGAAGATAGACGCCGTGCAGAACGGCGGAGTGAAGATCGGTGCATAAGGAGAACGTCATGGAACAGATAAACGCCATAATAGATTGCAGCGTCGACAGGCTGAACTTCCCGCTGCGGCCCATGTACGCGAGGCAGGGGCACAACTTCGTCGCGCTCCTGCGCCGCGTCCCCGCGGACGTAACGGGGCTCTACGTGCGCGTGTTCAAGGCGAATGGCGCGTACTTCGACGTGACGGCGCACGAACATCCGGACGGCAGCTGGACGGCGCGCGTCCCCGCAGCGTGCTTCCCGAATGCGGGCGATTTCCGCTACGAGGTCCACGCCACGGCCTCGGACGACGAGCCCGCCGCGATTGGCGAGGGGCTTCTCCATGTAGGGCCGTTCTCCACCACGTCCGCGCCGATCGCGCCTGGCACGGTGCAGGAGATCGCGAAGCTGCCGTGCGCCGGCGGCGGGTTCGTCGACGTGGTGATGAAGTGGGACGGTTTTGAGTGGATGCCGGAGGCGGTCGCTTCCGCCACGGCCAGCGAAGGAACGGAGGGCGAATAGATGAAAAGGTTGATTGTTTCTGCCGTTGCGGCGTGCGCCGCTCTGGCCGCGTTCGGCATAGCCGCTTCGCAGGCGTGGGTGATGAAGTACTGCGCCGACCACGGCATGACCGTGTCTACGAACGCGAACGGCACGGCGTACACCTACGCCGACGAGGACGGTTCCCTGTCGTTCCAGATCGTCAGGCAGACGGCATACGCGCTCGTCGCCACGAACTGCGACGCGGCTGCGGTGCAGAGCGGCGTGACCAACGGGATGCGCTTCGCGTACCACCGGCCCTACGCCGTGTTCCTCAACGAACCGGCGCAGCGGCGCATCTGGGTGGACGTGGACCCCGGCACGCTGGAGCAGAAGTACGTCTACAACTCCTGGACGGGCACGGTGTTCGTCGCGCAGACATGGATGACCGACGCGCTGACCAACAGGCATTTCCGCATCTACGGAACGCACATCTACGAGCACGAAGCCCACTCGCTCACTAACGGCTTCACGGCCGCTGGAGGTGCCCAATGAGGAATTTCAAGGCAATCTTCAGCGTCGTGCTCGCGCTGGCCGTGCATGGCGGCCACGCCGTCACCGGCCCGGCCGCGGCGGACTTGATCACGTCGGATCCGAAGACGGTCAACTACGAAGCACCCGATTCCGTCCTGATGCGGTTCCAGCGCATTGACAAAGGAGTGTTCTGCGATTACGACTACAGCATCGGATTCGACACCATGGAGGACGACGTGGAGATGGCGTTCGCATCCCTGTCCGGCATCATCACCGCAAAAGAGGCCATGCTGAACGCCATGAAGGCCCTTGCCAACGTGGAGATGCTGTACGAGAGCGACAAACAGCTCGGCAAGAGAATCGACGCGCTTGAGAAATCCGCGAAGGAGGCGTTGGCGCAGGTCGACAGGACGGAGGTCGTCGACCAGCACGGCAACCAGATCGAGAGCATCCTCAAGATAATCCAAAGTTCCGAAGGCGGGGGCGAGACAATCGAGGTCACGACCGAAGGCACGCCGGTTGACGACATGTCTCTATCCTTCACCGGCAAGCCAAAGGGCCCGAAGACGCCCGCTCCGCTGGAGATAAAGGGCTTCTCAGATGTGGTGGGCCTCAACTGGCTCATCCCCCACCCCAAGGGCAGCGCGCTTGCGTGGGATAGCTTGCTGGAACTCCTCGACCTGAAAACCATCGACAGCACGTCGGATTCGACGAGGTCGTTCGGGATCAGGCTCGGCCTGAAGGGATGGGACGCGCCCCAGGCCGGCGCCGCGAAGTGCGACGACACGCTTTCCAGCCAACTTCTCACGGGCGACAAGACGCACTACGTACTCACGAAATTGGGCGACGCGCTGCACTACACGCCGGTGGGCAAGCTCGCCGTCATGTCGCCCGACGGCAAGAGCGTAGTCACGAACGAGACGGCTGACGGATCGGCAAGCGTGGCCGGGGCGGCGGGCGCGACGCAGGGTTTCGTGCCGTACTCGGACGGCAACGGCGGGTTCGCGTGGGACTACGCCACGCCCACGGTCGCGTGGGACGACTCGACGGACACCCTCACCGTTACCACGCCACGGGAGGACGACGAGACGAAGACGGTGGTGTTCCCGCGCATCTCCGTAGAGAAGGAGGACGGCGAAGACTCCACCACGTACACGGTCACGTGGCGAGACCTCAATGGAGAGAAGACCGAGGAAACGGAAATCTCCGTGCCGAAGGCGTCAGCGGCCGTGTCGCCCGACGGCGCGACGGTGGTTACGAACGCCACGGGCCACGCAAACGAGGCCGCGCTTGCGGGCTTCTGGGACCCCGGCACGAAGGACGGCCACTTCCCCGTCAAGAGCGGCAACGCGCTCGTGTGGGTGCCCACGAACGTGGTGAGCGTCACCACGAACAAGGTTGACGGCGACAAGGTCACGATCACGTCCACGGAGGTGAACGGCGAGAAGACGCTCGGCCTCAAGGGTTGGAATCCGAACTACGGAGGAAGTTTCCCCCTGTTCCTCGTGAACGACCACGGCGCGCTGGGCTACTATCCGCTCCCGGAGCCGATCACGAACCTCACCAAGCTCGCGCAATGCGACATGAAGTCGCTGGCGACGAACGACGTAGACGCGCTGGAGATCAATGGCTGGAAGTCCCAGGCCGGGTGCGGGACGGACGCGGCCACCATCCTCGGAGGCACCGACACGGAGAATCACCAGATAGTGACCCGCGTGGGCGGGGCGAACGGGGAACTGCACTACCTCCCGTTCGGCATATTCCCCCATCCCAGCGCAGCCGAATTCACGGTCAACTCAAACACGAAGGAGTTCACCATCAAGGGCACGGACGGCAAGTTCCTCAAGGGCACGGCGCAGGGCGGCGTCAAGTGGGCGGACGTGCCGACGTCGGGTTCGTTTCCCTGCGCCGACGGAAGGATTGGCGCGGGCGCGGTCACGGTCGGACGGCGAGCGTACGTGGTGAACGCAAACGGCACGGCGGCGCACAGCGGCAGCTGGCGCGTGAAAGTTGTGCTTTCAACGTCCGGCGGCGACCCGACGATCACGGTGGAGCAGGGAGACGGTTTCGCCGCGCCGCCGTCAGGAACGACGAGCTACTTCCCGCTCTACGAACTCGACAGCGACGGCAACGTCGTCCACGACTGGCGCGGCACGTTCGCCGTACCAGCGTATGAGCAGGGGGTGTACTTATGAGAAAGTCCGCTTCCATACTCTCCGCGCTTGCCATCGCGGCGCTTCCGACATCGCCCTGCGCGGGGGCGATTGGGGATATGTGGGTGGATGACGCGATTGCGAATCAGGACATCTCCCTCCTCCCCGCTATATACTGCGACGGCGGATTCCAGTACGGGTTGTGGCAAGAGCCGCTACTCTACTCGGCGGCGAAGTTCAATCCTCTCTTCAACTTCCCGATGCTGTTCCACTCGATCATGTGCCGGCTTTCCGACTACTGCGGAGCGGATTTCGATCAATACGACACGAACGAACAACAAACGGAGTTCCCCGGATGCGCGACGCCAGCCGAACGCGAGACGGCGGCGAAGACCCCGATTCCCACCATCGGCGTGCGCGACAAGGCCAAAATGGTGGGCGGACTGGGCGTGTGCGGCAGGCCCTTCTGCTGCAGCCAGTTCCTGGAGGAGTTCCAGCCCGTATCCATCAAAATGGCCAAGGTGCAGAATCTCAGCCTGAACCCCACCAAGATCTCCGGTACCTGCGGCAGACTCATGTGCTGCCTCAAGTACGAGCACGTGGGACGCGGCGGGTGCTTTGACGTGGAGGCGTGGCTGTCGTGCACCAACTGGGCCGACAGGCCGCATGGGTTCCACACGGCGAGAAACCCGTTCTCCGACCTCGGCGCGTTTCTCTACGACACCCTCTCGCCGCATTTCAGCGACATAGACTGGAGCGCGAAGGGAATCCCCGTGCCGGGGATGCAGTCCTATCCCGAATCGCTCTTCCTCACGAACAGCCCGAACTACGTCTCGTCCGAGGCCGTGCCGATTGCCGCGTCCAGTCCCGCGCTCCGCATCGAACCGTGGCGCAGGTCTTGGGAGGCGCTGGGCGGCCTTGCGTGCGTGGCATGGCATACCAATACGAACGTCTTTGAATATGAGGCCGTGGACGTGCGGTCGAACGGCGTCCTCTCCGTGGCGTGGAGTAACGAGTTCGTCACGGCGATGCGGACGTACATGGAGAACGGGCACCCCGCCATCGGCAACCGCGACTACTTCCCGACGAACGGCATGGGCGTCACGAAGAACCAGTACTCCGGCCCGCAGGGCTGGTACGGCGAGTCCGTGCGCCCGAACGACGGGTATCTCGACTACCAGCCGTCGTATATATTCGCGCGCGGCGTCTTTTGGCATACGAATATACCCGTGCCGCAGGACATCGAGTTTGACTGGACGGCCACCAACCTGAACGAGCGCGTGCTCGCGGCCCCCGTCTCAAACCGAACTGAGGAGGCGTCGGTGTCGCTTGCGGCGACGTCCATCAAGAAGTGGAAGTACAGGAAGATAAACGAGATAGACGGCGGCACGACGCAAATATCCAACGGCACGGAAATCGTGGACTTCGGATGGGG